>CANQNM010000017.1 GCA_947625265.1 uncultured Clostridia bacterium | reverse complement strand
GGCGGTTGTCGGCCAAAAAAGATTGTATTTCTTTTTTAAGCGTACTGTCGCGAAAGGCTCTTTCGGAAGCAGTTTTCAGAAGGCGTAGCCGTTGTGAAGAGAGCCGATCGAATTCGCACACGTAGGGCGTTTGCTGTTTCTGTTCTTCCAATTCTTTCTCTGTGATCAGTCCCTGCTTCTTGAGTGTGGGCAAATCAATAAAATACATGTTGCCGCTGAATGCCGAAAAGGACTTATAGGGGGAATTGTATGCATCGGGCATGCAGAAGGGGAGAACCTGCCAATAGGAAAATCCGCATTCACATAAGAAATCCACAAAGTCCCTTGCTTCCGTACCGAAAGATCCTTCGCCGTACTCTCCCGGAAGGCTGGAAATATGCAGGAGAACGCCGCTACCCCGCTTCATCGGTTTCACCGCCTTTCGAATATCGCGTGTTCACTTTTTTTGTTTGTTTTTGATTGTCCGTATCCTTCATTTGGGACACGATTCTTTGGCGAGTTTTGGAATTTCTCCTACATTCTTTAACACCGCATTGGGTCGGTAGGCGTAGGGAGTTAAACTCTCCTCAGTGGACACCCCTGAGAGCACCAGCACGGTGGACATTCCGCTTTCCAGGCCCGAAATAACGTCGGTATCCATCCGGTCGCCGATCATGACCGACTCTCCGGAATGGCACCCCAAAAGTTTTAAACCGGTGTGCATCATCAGAGGATTGGGTTTGCCGCAAAAGTACGCTTGTCTTCCCGTGGCAAACTCCACCGGAGCGATCAATGCACGGCAGCCGGGAGCGATTCCGTTTTCCACGGGTCCGGATACGTCGGAATTCGCACCGATCAGTTTCGCACCTGCCAAAACAAGATTTGTTGCCTTTGTCAATGTTTCAAGGGAATAGGCTCGTCCTTCACCGAAGACTACATAGTCGGGATTGACGTCGTTCATGGTGATTCCGGCGTCATAGAGCGCGTTCAAAAGTCCCGCCTCTCCTATGGCATACACCGAACATCCGGGCGCTTGTTCTCTTAAAAAGGAAGCGGTGGCCAGAGCGCTGGTATAAAAATGCTCTTCTGGGACGTATAGTCCCATGCGTTCCAGTTTCTGCGCCAATTCCTTTGGGGTATACCCGCTGTTGTTGGTCAAAAACAGATATTCCTTTTTTTCGCTTTGAAGCCAGTTTACAAATTCGGCGGCTCCCGGAAGCACTTTGTTTCCATGGTAGATCACGCCATCCATATCGCAGATGAATCCCTTTTTTTCATTGAAGTTTATTGGGTTCACGAATGATTGCTCCTTTCTTTCAGGGCAGATATTTTATATTTTTTCGGATTTTCAGGATAACCGTCGGGTTTTGGGGAGACGAACTCAACATTTTCCGTACCGTCAAATTGTGCGATTCTGACGGTATTTGACGAACCTGAGACGCACTTTTGAACGGTCGAAACCCGTGTGAAACTTTCTTTGGGGTTTCAGCGTGCTCTCAAAACCGTGTGACGAAGGTTTTCAAAACGAATTCTTTACAAGGAAGGCTGGCACGTCGCTGCCACCTCGATCCATTATAAAGGACAGTTGTGAATTTACAGCCTCAAAGAGGATAAATGTTTGTAAAAATGTTTTTCGAAAAGGCATTGAATACAGCCGTTTTAAATTTGGAAAACCAAATGCTCAAAAATATCAGGTGTTCGTTACCAAATAAATGCTTTACAAGATGAGAAAAATGTGGTATACTTACGGCAGGATGACGGGAATTTATCGATAAGTCAGGATATTTTTTGAAAAATTGACGAGGAGGGGCGCGAAATGAAATGTCCTGTTTGCGGGCACCTTGAGAGCAAGGTGATCGACTCCAGACCAACGGAAAATCAAAGCATCAGGCGGCGCCGGGAGTGTCTTTCCTGCAAAAGGAGGTTCACAACCTATGAGATCATCGACGCCGTGCCTGTAACGGTACTGAAAAAGAATGGAAGTCAGGAATTTTTTGACCGAAATAAGATTCTCGCCGGTCTGATAAAATCCTGCTACAAACGGCCGGTTACACGGGAGCAGATGGAGGCGCTCGCTTCCGATGTGGAGGCGGAACTCATGAATAGTTTGCGCACCCAGATATCCACAAATGAGATCGGTGTGATGGTGATGGAGCGGCTGAAGGATTTGGATGAGGTATCGTATGTGCGGTTTGCCTCGGTATACAGGGAGTTCAAGGACGCAGAAACTTTTATGAAGGAACTGAAAAAACTTCAGAAGGAGAGTCAGAACGAGCAGGGTAAAAAATAAAATATGTTTTTTGAACTGTACGGCTAAAGGTTGGACATCGTTTTTTGAGTTTATGCCGGAGGGTCTTCCATGCAGAGGGATTCACACAGAACTGTGCGCCGGCCCTTTACAGTTTTGAATCTGCGTCTGACGTCAAAGCAGTTTTTTTCTCTCTTTGAAGTCGGGAAGAACAGATGCCACTAGATTGTAGAAATTCTTTTGATGGTTCATGTATCGGAGGTGCGCCAACTCATGCACCACTACATAGTCGATCGCTTCGTCAGGATAAAGCATGAGATAGCAGGAAAAACAAATAGTTCCTTTTGATGAGCAACTGCCCAAAACCGTTTTTGCCCGTCCGATTCGAATGCGTTTTGGATACATATCCATATTTTTGCTGTAAAAGGCAACTTTTGCAGGCAGGATTTCTTTTGCCTTTTCGGTTAGGCTCCTGACGGCTTCCGGGTCTTCCGGAAACTGTTTACGGGAGAGCATTTTCTTTTTCGAGTTCTCTATCCATTTTTTTTTGCTCTCTACAAAGTTTTGTATGTATTTTTCTGGTGTGGACAGGGGCGCCTTTACAAGCAGTTTCCCGCCTGGCAACACCTGAAGCGTCAGAGTTCGACGCATGGAATATTCAACGGTGTACGGGAAAGCGGATTGGAACATAGGCGTGCCCTTTCGTTTGCTTGTACCTTCTTTTGCGTTCTACGCTGACAGATGACAATATAGAGGATTTCACAACGGTTTACAGTGGCAGATATCCTTTTTGTTTTCGTATCCGAATTTCAACCTTTCTGTCCGTTTCATTCGGGAAGTTCAAAAAACGTCTGCGGAATTTTCTGTGAGTAAAAGGCGGCGACGGTTCTTCTTTCGATTGGGAAGGCATGTAACGGAGCCTTTCAAAGCAGTTTTACTTCTTTTTCCCGTTGACACTGGGCGTTGACCGTACCGGCAACAGATCTGCCGATCGGCGCGGTTTTCGCCGCAATCTTTTTCTTTGTCATGAGGTTGATCACATTCAATGTCGTACCGTTGAAAAACTGAAATTGACGGATATCAAATGTCAGAAACTTTTCCTCTAAGGGAAAAACGGTTCACTCTATTTCGCTCTGTCAAACAAAAGATGCCGAAACTTCATTTTTCTTCATCCGCATCGGGTATTTTTGTGACAAGAAGTGTTTCGATCCTTGAGTTTTCAATCTTCTCCACGGCGATTCTCAGGCCGTTGTATTGAATTTCCTCACCGATTTGAGGAATGGCCTCGGTTTCGCGCATGACCAATCCCGCCATGGTGGTGGGAAGATCTTCGTCTTCATCGTCCACATCCAGAAGGCTGAACAGTTTCGCTGTGGAAACGGCGCCCGATACGCGATACTCATTTTCGGATAGGGGAACGATTTCTTCCGTGACTTCGTCGTGTTCATCCCAGATTTCGCCCACCAATTCCTCAATGATGTCTTCCAGTGTGACGATGCCCAGTGTTCCACCGTATTCGTCAAGGACAATGGCCATGTGAGATTTGCATCGCTGGAGTATTTTCATCAGATCTGAGATCTTCATAAACGGGGTGACCATTTTTGTAGGCGTGATGATGGATTTGACTCTTCTGGAACCCAGCATCACATGTTCGTAGAAATCTTTTTGATTGATTATCCCAAGTATATTGTCTATGGTTCCTTTGTACACGGGAAGTCTTGAGAAGCCGCTTTCCCGGAAGGTTTTACAGATATCTTCCTTGCTGTCGGTGAGTTCCACCGCGATCACATCTACCCGAGGCGTCAATACATCCTGTACATCAAGATCGGTAAATTCGATGGCGGACCGTATGATCTGTCCTTCGCTTTCATCAATGCCCCCCACCGTTTCTGCTTCGTTGACAAAGGAGAGCAGATCATCCTCGGTGAGTGATTCGTTTTTTTTGATTCTGAAAATTTTTAAGAGCAGTCGATTCCAGGTATTGAAAAGAAAGTTGATGGGAGTCAAAACGGTGCAAAGAATCTTCATGACACCGCAGGAAAACATCGCAAACTTTTCCGGAGATTCTTTTGCGAGGGTTTTCGGTGAAACCTCGCCGAAGATCAGTACGGCAACGGTGGTGACGGCAGTGGAAAGAGCCGTTGCCGCAGAGTTGTTTTCAATGAGGTCGATGAAGAAGAGCGTGGAGATGGCAGTGAGGCTGATGTTGACGATGTTATTGCCCACAAGAATGGTGGAGATCAGTTTTGAATAATCTTCTGTGAGGGAAAGTACGGTTTTGGCACGTTTATTTTTATCCGCTGCAAGCGCTTTCAACCGTGTACGGTTTGCGGTTGAAAAGGCCGTTTCGGAAGCCGAGAAAAAACCGGATAAAGCGATCAGTCCTATCATTGCCAGCAATAAAGGAATGTCCATGAAATGTAAGAAAATCCTTTCTCATTTATTTTTTGTGTCATTTTTAACGACGCCCGCTTTTTCTAACCGCGGACGGATTTTATACACATAAAAGAGGGTGAATTTGTTGAAAAAGGTATACAGCAGCAGAGAGAAAAGGAAGGCGAAGAGCGCGTACCCCAGAAACATGACGCTTTCTCCCGTACTCAAACCGAGAATGAAGGGAGCGGAAAACTTTTCAATGATGGGCGTTGCATCTAAAGAGAAAAATTCGCAGATCCCCGATATATAGTCCGTCATATCCATTTCGCTTACAAAGACATTCAAAAAGAGGATGACCACAAAGGAAAATCCGGCGGTAAAGGCCAATCCCGTCAGAAACCTTGCGAACCATGGCTTTCTGATTTTGAGGGCCGTAATTGCATACAGAAGAGGAAACCATCCATAGGCCAAGGCGAAAAAAACAACGCCTGTGTTCAAGGACATCAGCAAAAAACCGAGTATCGACGTCGCAAGGTAGATTGTAAATGAAAAGGTGGCGCCATGTTCCAGTCTCGCGATGTACACAAAGACAGAGGCGAGCAACGCCGCGGCCATATCGAGCGATTCAAAAAAGTAAGAGAGAGAGAGCAGGGCAACACACAGCGCCGTATATATGGCGCCCCTGGTTAAAAGGTGCACCGGAAGTCCGGATTTTTTTCTTACCGTTCCCATATCAGCAACAATAAAAGGATCTGCCGCCCAGACAATTGCAGCAGCAATTCATGCAGAGGATGGAATTGCAGCAACTGACGCAACTGTCTGTCATTTCGCCCATGCTGTTACCCGTCCGCTCGGCGTGCTCCTGCCGTGCGGCACGGATATTCTCAAGCGCCTGCCTGTACTCCTCATTGGAAGGCTCAAGATAGCATGCCGTCTCAAAAAATTTTTGAGCATCGTAGAAATACCCTCTGCGTAAAAGCACACAACCTTTGAGAAAATTCCATTCTGCGCCTCTGTCACTCATTGCAAAAATTTCAAGAAGCGTATCGGCTTCGCCGTAGTTTCCATTGTTGATCAACCGTCTGACACGGTCATATGTTTTTCGTGCGTCGTATACGTCTTCGTAATTGCTGTGCGCCCCCGACGGAGCATCGGCGCGTTCTCGTTGAATCTGTTCGTATGCTTCGTTGATTTCCTTCATTTTTTCTTCGGCTAGTTTAGCATGCGGACTGTTTATATAGTTGTCCGGATGGTATTTTCGTGCCATAGCGCGGTATGCCTTTTTGACCTCTTCCTCGGTGGCGTCTCTGGAAATACCAAGGACTCTGTAGGGATCATTCATCGGTTTTGGGACCATGCCTTTCTTTTGTTTGGTTGCAAAAAAGAATTGTTTCGGCGGTATCATTCATTCCCAGAAAAAGAATATTTTTGAGAATTGCCCGGTATCCGTTGTCGTATACCGGGATCATTGCAAGCACGTGGTCCGCCAGATTGCATTCATTGTCCAGTGCATTTTTCAGTCGTTCCGCCTCAAGTCCGTTTTGTGCAAAAGGGTTGAAGGAACCGCTTTTTCGGTCTTTTTCAAGATCGTCCGCAGCGTCCGTGAGGTAAATCCATTTGCCAATGTACAGCCCGATTTTTTCGGCGGCCATGGACAAAAGAGGATCTTCTATACCGTACCCCGCGAGAAGCGCCAATATGGTTCCGGAACATTCGGCAAGTTCCTCCACCGGTAGAGATGGATTTTTCTCAAGGTCGTTTAGTTTCAAAAAAACTTTTTTTACTTCTTCCGTGGGAATTGCAATATGTTTTTCGGCTTTTTTTAGAGAGTAGAGGGCGTAGGGAAGCAGGAGCAGAGATTTTACACGCCCAGTAAGATGCTCGTCTTTCAGGTTGTCTTTCAGTTTAAGGTATCCAAGCAGTGCGGCGCACGCGGCACAATAGGAGAACACAGAATTTGGAAGTGCTTGGGGCTCTCTGTTTTTCCTTAATCCCCGCTTTTTTTGCTTGAAAACGGTGGGGGTACCCTCCAATTCTGCGCGCAAAAGATACAGAAAAACAAAATCATAAGAGAGCGCAAGGGGGGAAAAAAATCCGGTTTCCTTTCTTTGAGTACGGCACAGCCCACAATAGATGCTTTTGTAGAGTAGATGTTCCTTTACCTTCAGTTCCGCTGTGAAAGGTTTGATATAGCCGAACATAGCCTTTACTCCTACTCTTGCTCATATAACTAAAAAAATAGCATCGAACCATTCTACACCATTCTTTAAAAATTGTAAAGAACTTTTTCAAAAATGAATCTATCATATTTTGATGAACTGCTGATAAACTATAAAGGAAAAAGCAGTGAACATTGAGCAAATCTCAGACAATATGAAAAAAAACGCAGGTATTCCTCGTTGACGTCTTTGATCATGAGAGATCTTACAAGGGTACAATCCGTAAATTTTTCGTCGGCGATTTGTTTGCACAGTTTCAATCCCGCGGCACAGCGGTCAAGGAGAAACGCGGCGGAATCCTCTGAGGATTTTCGATGCTGAAAACTTTTATTCATCCCGATTTTCTCTTTTCCCCCCTTGCTTTTTTCATTTTCCCTTTCTTTCCGAATCTCTGCGTCGCGAGAACCTGCTGTGTTTTCCGAATTTTCACAATTCACAAAAATCTTCATGTTTTTGCGATTTTTCGTTTCCCAGGAATCTTTCAAATTTCCGAGAGTTTCTGAGTCCGCAGGAGTCACTGTTCCGCACGTATCTAAAACATTTTCGACATCTTTTGTATTTACATCGTTTTTAGTATTTTTTGCGTCAGCAGCCGGTTCCAAATTTTTGGAATCGGCGGTTTTGATATTTTCATTGAAGAATAACGTGTCACCGATGATTTGACATATGCGCATAGCCGCGTGGTTGTGCTTTTCAAAAAGCGGTTCGGACACCAGAGTGTAAATTCTTTCAAGTGTTCGTACATTGAGCAGTGCCTGCCCCGCGTGAAAAAGAAATTCTGCTCCCAACTTGCAAAAGGGAGAAAGTGTCGGCAGCGGCAGTCCCAAAAGACATTGAATGTTGATGCGCGTTATGCATTTTTCCATTCCGCGCTCAACAAGAAGTTTTTGTTCTTCAAATGTTTTTTTGTCAGTGCACTCAAAATTCATTTTTGTACAGAGTTCCATGTATGAAAGAAGAATTTTCAGTTGGCTTAAAAAATCATGGTCTTCAACCTTTGCAATCATATTTTTCATTCCCTTCGTTGCAACAAATATTCCGAAGAAAGATCAGGTAAGGAAACGTTCCCGGACATCTCCATTTATATGGAAAAAAAGCCTTGGGCTATGCCAAAAACTCAATTCCCGCCTTGATTTTTCGGGGAAAATGTGGTATGATATAAAGGGCGTGGTGTGAATTTCGGAAGGAGAAAAAAGATGACGGATAAAGCAAAAAATACAGATATTCTTTCCATGACACGGGAAGAATTGACTGATTTTGTAGAAGCAATGGGTGTTCCGTCATTTCGCGCAAATCAACTTTGGGGTTGGATGTATAAGGGTGCACGCATTGAAGAAATGACCAATCTTCCCGAATCTTTTCGAAAAATTCTCGCCCAGCAGGTTTTATATGCTTTACCAACCGTGGCAAAAAAACAGGTATCATCTATCGACGGCACGGTAAAACTGCTTTTCAGACTGTACGACGGACAGCATGTGGAGAGCGTTGTGATGTTCTATGAACACGGAATAAGCATTTGCATTTCCAGCCAGGCCGGATGTCGTATGGGCTGTAAATTCTGCGCCTCCACCCTTCACGGAAAAGATCGGGACTTACTTCCCTCGGAGATGTTGGGACAGATTGTTGTCGCTCAAAGAGAGATCGGGCAGAGAATTTCCGGGGTGGTGATGATGGGTATCGGAGAACCGTTGGACAACTATGACAATGTACTCCGGTTTCTCCACCTTGTGAGCGCTCCCGACGGATTGAATATCGGAGCGCGGCATATTTCCCTGTCAACCTGCGGATTGGTAGACAAAATACGGATGCTTCAGCAGGAGAATCTGCAAATTACTCTGTCGATTTCCCTGCATGCCTGCGACGATCAAAAACGTTCGGCGATCATGCCGGTAAACAACAGATGGAACATTCAAACGCTGCTTACCGCCTGTTCCGACTATTTTAAGGCCACAGGGAGAAGAATTTCATTTGAATACACACTGATTGCAGGAGTCAATGACAGCGCTGAAGACGCGTTGAAACTTTCAAAATTGCTGACGAGGTATATGGGAAATATGCCGATTCACGTGAACCTTATACCGGTAAATCCGGTGGCGGAGCGAGGATTTAACAGAAGCGCTGCGAAGAGTGTGGAAGAGTTTAAAAACCTGCTGATTTCACAAAGAATCAACGCGACAGTGCGCAGAAAACTCGGAGCGGATATTGATGCTTCCTGCGGGCAGTTGCGGCACCAAAAGAGGGAGGAGGAAGGATCGTGAGAGGATACGGAATCACCGACGTCGGGAGAAAAAGACTGGTCAATCAAGACAGTTTTTCGGCATTGCAGCTCAGAAACGACTGTTTTATCGCGGTGATCTGCGACGGCATGGGAGGAGTGGCCGGCGGAGGAATTGCCAGTTCCATCGCCAAGGACGTATTCCTTACCGAACTTCAGGAAATGCTCGATTCTTACTTTTCTTCTGAGGTTCGTGACAGAGAACCTGCCGAGGCGTTTCCGCGGCTGCTTTGCGAGGCGGTTTCAAAGAGCAACAGTTTTACATACGGCTTGTCAGTCAGGGATCCGGGACTGAAGGGTATGGGAACGACGCTTGTCGCGGTGCTCGTGTACAAAGACAGGTTCTACGTATGTAATGTGGGGGACAGCCGTTTGTATGCGCTTAAGGACCGCAAAGTGACTCAGGTGACGAAAGACCATTCCTATGTGCAGGAACTTCTCGACAGCGGACGGATCAATGCGCGGCAGGCACGGGAAAGTCTGAGAAAAAACATCATTACAAGAGCAGTGGGAGTGGATGAGAAGATTGCGGTGGACACCTTTGTCGTACCTGTTTCCGAAGCAGACTATATTCTTCTGTGCTCAGACGGACTGAGCAACCATCTTGAAAGTTCGGATTTGAAAAAAATTATTTTGTCAGATGTGCTGGGCCTTGAAAAGAAAGTCAAAACTCTTGTTGATCTTGCCAATGAAAGGGGCGGAAGCGACAACATCACGGCATATCTCATAGATTTGTCAGATAAGGATAAAAGAGGTAAAGGATAAGGGTAGTTAAACAGATGAACCATTATGAACAGTATATAGGTCAGGTTTTTGACGGAAGATACCGCATCGATGCGCTTTTGGGCGTGGGTGGGATGGCGGCGGTTATGGCGGCCCACGATATCAAAGAAGGGAAGAACGTAGCGGTTAAAATCCTGAAAGAGGAGATGTCGAATGATAAACAGGCGGTAAAACGCTTTATCAATGAGAGCAAGGCAGTGGCAGTGATGAATCACCCAAATATCGTCAAGGTTTACGATGTGGTGGTGGGAGATGATCTCAAATACATTGTCATGGAGTATATAGAGGGAGAGACGCTGCGCAAATATATGGATCGGATCGGTCCCATACCATTTGACAAGACCGTTGCCATTCTTTCGCAGATTCTGGATGCTTTGGATCACGCGCACGGAAAAGGTGTGATCCATCGGGACATCAAACCGCAGAACATTTTGATCATGAAATCCGGGAAAGTTGTTGTCACCGACTTTGGTATTGCAAAAATTGCGGACGGGGACACCATGATGGACGACAAAACGATGGGAACGGTTTACTATATCAGTCCTGAACAGGCGGAGGGCAGGGCGATTGACAATCGGAGTGATCTGTATTCGTTAGGGGCAATGCTTTTTGAAATGCTGACAGGAAGATTTCTTTTTGACGCGGACAGTACCCTGGGAATCGCGATGAAGCAAATCAATGCGGAACCGCCGTCTTTACGGGATATCCTGCCCACAGTTCCCAAAGGCATGGAGCAGTTTGTGCTTTTTGCGTTGATGAAAGATCCGGAGGATCGGTTCCAATCGGCCGCACAGATGATGAAGTACCTTGAGGTGCTGAAAAACGATCCCTTTGCGGAATTCGCTCTGACGCCGCGGGAAGAGCATCGGATTGCCTTAGAAGAAGAGGAAAAGGCAAAAAAACTGCAAAAAAAGGAGAATAGCGCAAAAAAATCCGGGAAGGACAGCATTCAGAATAAAGATGAAACGTCGGAAGTGCGCTATGTGCGTGGGGATAGTTGGTCGCCGCTGCCAGTCATGATCGGCATTGTGCTGGCGTTTATCGTGGTTTTAACGGTTTCGGGATACTATGCGGTGGTTAACATTTTCTGGGACAGCGATCTCAATGTGTTTAAGGACAAATCCGGTGAGAATGTCACCATTGAAAACTATGTGGGCACGGTTTTTACCGAGGCGAATAGAGCATACCTTATCGAAGATATGGGATACCATAAAGTGACGATTGTGGAGGAATACAGTGACACCGTGGAAAAGGGCGTTGTAATTTCTCAGGATCCGTCGGAAGGGGAGGTCCGAAAACTCAGTAGTGTCGAACTGACGGTTGTGGTCAGCAAAGGAAGCGACGCGGTGGAAAATGTTTTCCCCGACTATAGCATGCAGGACTATCGGCAGGTGCGGTTGATTCTGGAAGAAAAAGGTTATGAGGTGATTCTTGTCCCCGTGAGCAGTTCGGCCGCCGACAGTTGTCTCATTCTGAAAACCGAACCTGCCGCGGGTGAACATTTGCCGCAGGACGGAAAGGTTACGCTTTACTACAGCGCCGGTCTGAATGCGCAGGACGTGATATACAATTTTCCGAATTTTGTGGGTATGAGTGAAATGTCGGTAAAGTATTATGTGGAAACCTACAAATTGAATCTTGTGTCGGTGCGGTATGTGTATTCTGACACAGTAGAAGCGGGAAGGGTGATCTCTTGCAGTATCAATCCCGGTCCCAAGCCCAGACTTACGCCTTTGTCGGTGGTAATCAGTTTGGGAATGGATCCCGATAAGATTCCGCCCGAACCTCCTACACCGGATGTGGATACCGATCCGTTGTCGGATTTTTGGCAGGGGTCTTTGACGCCGTATTCTGACAGTTGAATTTTTATTGACGGAGCGTCGGAATTTCTGATGTTCCCAATGTCGGATAGAGGAGCGGAATACGGGATGTGCGGCGCTATGGAGACGGTGAAAATGGAAGATGCGATATAACGACCATAGTAAAAGGAACTTTCGGAGGCAGGGCAACGGCTCGGGTGAAAAGATTTCGGTGCTCGCCGTGCCTTCTGTCATATTCTTTCCGGAAAGAACGGCAAGGTGAGATTTTTGAAACAATTGGAGCATTGCCCAAAACGCTGTTCTCAGGTTTTTACAGCGCAGACACACGTTCAGGTATACTCGCATAGGTGAGTGGCGCCCCGAGAGGAAATAGAGAAAATATAAAAGGCAACTGGTAAGGAAACGGTGATTCGATGAATTTTGAACAAAACAAACGGCTGCATACAAGAAATTTTTGCATCATTGCCCATATTGACCACGGAAAATCTACGCTTGCCGACAGGCTTTTGGAGTTGACCAAAACCGTGGCTCAACGCGACATGGACGCGCAACTTTTGGACAACATGGATTTGGAGCGAGAACGCGGAATTACCATAAAGGCACGGGCGGTAAAAATGGATTATCAGGCGCCCGACGGAGAAATCTATCGACTGAATTTGATCGATACGCCAGGGCACGTGGATTTCAATTACGAGGTATCCAGATCGTTAAACGCCTGTGAGGGCGCGTTGCTTGTGGTGGACGCTACGCAGGGAATTCAGGCGCAAACACTTGCGAACGCCTATCTTGCCGTGGACGACGGACTTGAAATCGTTCCGGTGATCAACAAGATTGATTTGCCTTCGGCGAGGATAGAGGACACGAGGCGTGAAATTGAGGATGTGATCGGAATTCCTGCGGAAGGGTGTCCTGTCATTTCCGCCAAGTCCGGGCTGAATATTTCGGATGTACTGGAAGCGGTGGTGCGGGATATTCCGGCGCCCGAGGGCAGGGAGGATGCACCGCTGAAATGTCTGATTTTTGACTCCTACTATGATCCCTATCTGGGCGTTGTGGTGAATATCCGGGTAAAGGACGGCAAACTGCGCGCGGGGTCGGTCATCAAGATGATGCATACGGGCGCTGTTTTTGAAGTCACACAGGTAGGAACCATGGCGCCTTTCGGACTGACCCCTTGCGAGGAACTTTCCGCCGGCGATGTGGGATATCTGACCGCCAGCATCAAAACAGTGGCGGATACACAGGTGGGGGATACGGTGACCACGCTTGAAAACGGTGCAAGCGAACCGCTGCCCGGTTTTAAAAAAGCTCAGCCGATGGTTTTCGCGGGAATTTATCCTCTGGATGGCAGCAAGTATGGAGATTTGAGGGATGCGCTGGAAAAACTATATTTGAACGATGCTGCGCTTTCCTTTGAACCGGAGACGTCCGCAGCGTTGGGTTTCGGTTTTCGCTGTGGATTTTTGGGACTTTTGCACATGGAGATCATTGAGGAAAGACTGGAAAGGGAGTTCAATCTGGATCTGATCACAACCGCCCCCAGCGTGATTTATAAAATCGTCAAACGAAACGGAGAGACATTGTACATCGACAATCCCTCCAACTACCCTTCCGCGGACGATATCCTTGAGGCATGCGAACCGATGGTAAAGGCCAGCATAATCACGCCTGTGGAATTTGTGGGTGGGATCATGGACCTTTGTCAGGATCGCAGAGGAATTTTCAGGGACATGAAATACATTGACTCCACGCGCACAGAACTGCACTATGAACTGCCGCTTAACGAAATTGTTTACGATTTTTTTGACGCACTGAAAAGCAGGAGCAAAGGGTATGCTTCGTTGGACTATGAGTTGTCGGAATATGTGCCGAGTAAACTGGTGAAAATGGATATTCTGCTTAACGGCGACATGGTGGATGCGCTCTCCTTCATTGTACATGCCGACAAGGCGTACGGAAGGGCGAGAAAAATCACAGAAAAACTCAAGGAAAACATTCCAAAGCAACTTTTTGAAATTCCGGTACAGGCGGCGGTGGGGGGCAAGATCATTGCGCGGGAAACGGTGAAGGCCATGCGCAAGGATGTTCTGGCCAAATGCTACGGCGGGGATATTACCAGGAAGAAGAAACTTCTTGAAAAACAGAAAGAGGGAAAAAAGAAGATGCGCCAACTGGGTTCCGTTCAGGTAACTCCCGAGGCGTTTATGGCGGTGTTGAAGTTGGATGATGAATAATCTCGGACTGTACGTGCATATCCCTTTTTGCGCAAAAAAGTGCGGTTATTGCGATTTTTATTCGCTAGAACGGCGGGAAGATCTGATGTCGGATTATGTAAAAGCGCTGATTCGGCAGATGGAGGCCTTTTCGGATACGTGTTCGGGAAAAACGGTGGACAGCGTTTATATCGGCGGCGGAACGCCCAGTATTCTTCCGCATCGCCTCATTGCCGACATTCTCTCCAAAGTGGATCGGTTCTACCGGCTATGGGGGAAAGCAGAAATTACGTTAGAAGCTAACCCCTCTACGGTAAACGCCGTATCTATGCGGGCGTACCGGTCGTCGGGAATCAACCGTATCAGTTTTGGCGTACAGTCTTCATCGAATCCAATGCTTCAGAAATTGGGTAGACTTCACAGATTTGAGGAGGCGGTAGCGTCGATTCTTCTTGCAAAGGAAGAAGGGTTTGATAACATCAGCGCTGATCTTATGTATGCCCTGCCTGGACAGACCGTCGCGGATTTTCTTTCAGACGTAAATGCCTTGACATCTTTACCTGTCGTGCATCTGTCTGTGTACGGACTGAAAATCGAGGAAAACACTCCTTTTGGCAGACAGAAAGATCTGGCGCTGCCTGCGGAAGAAGAGCAATGCGCGATGTATCTTGAGGGAGTGGAACTTCTTAAAGAAAAAGGATTTTTGCAGTATGAGATCAGCAATTTTGCCAAAAGAGGATACGAGAGCCGTCACAATATGAAGTATTGGACAAGGAAGGAGTACCTTGGCTTTGGCCCGGCCGCACACTCTTTTTTGAACGGTGTACGTTTTTGTTTTCCGCGAGATCTTCAAAAGTATATCGATACGGTAGATTTTTCACCTTGTGTTGGGGTGTACAGCGATACATACCGGGTGACGGGCAGGGAAGAGTGGGAGGAAGAAGTTATGCTGTCCCTGCGCACAAGGGATGGGTGTGCCCTTGAGACGCTGCATGCGGTTGCTGAAAGCCGGGAGGCGCTGGAAACTTATATAAAACTAATTACGGACAATAAATACGCGCGCATAGAGAACGGACGGCTGTCTCTGACGCCCAAGGGAATGCTTTTAAGCAACACAATCATCAGTGATCTCCTTGTAAAATGACGGGTCTAATGCTGAGTACATGAAGACGGGGCGCGTGGGAATCGAGAAGAGCACGCAAGGGAAAACGGTGCGTACAGGCGGCGCGGTGTTGAAGGGAGAAACGGAGAGCCGAAAACCTGCAAAAAAGCGGCGAAACGTCGGCGAAGAGGAAGTTTCTTGAATTGTGAGCGCCGGGCTGAGAAAAACGGGTGAAGAATTTGAAAACAGGCAAAGGCGTAAAATTTTACGCTTCATTTTTGCTTTTTCGCTTTTCGGAAGTTCTGATACGACCGCTCTTTATGCGTCGAACGGTGAACATCGCGAAGGGGGATGTGTATCAAAGTGGAGAACATCATCGACATCAGGGGACTGAACAAAAGTTTCGGTGACATAAGGGCGGTAAAAGATTTGAGTTTTGGTGTGAAGGAAGGCGAACTGTTTGCTTTCCTCGGAGTAAATGGAGCTGGAAAATCCACGACGATCAACATTCTTTGCGGAATTCTGAAGAAAGACGGCGGCAAAGTGATCATTGACGGCGACGATATTGACAGAAACCCTTCCGAGATCAAACGCAAACTTGGCGTGGTTTTTCAGGATTCGGTTCTTGACGGAGCCTTGTCGGTATATGACAATCTCGCGTGCCGCGCGGCACTGTACGGAATTTCCAAAAGGGATTTTCAAGAGAGGCTTGAGAAACTCGCCGATCTTCTTGAACTGGGAGATCTTTTGAAGCGCACGGTGAGTAAACTTTCGGGCGGACAGCGCAGACGGATCGATGTGGCACGCGCGCTTCTGCACAAGCCGAAAATTCTCATATTGGACGAGCCGACGACCGGTCTTGACCCACAGACAAGAAAAAATCTCTGGAAGGTTATCGAAGATCTGCGGGAAAAAGACGGAGTGACGGTTTTTCTGACGACACATTATATGGAAGAGGCAGGAGACGCGGACAGCGTGGTCATTTTGGATAGCGGAACGATTGTGGCCATGGGTACGCCTTTAGCCTTGAAAAACAGGTATACCGGGGACTATATTGCACTGTATGGCGCGGATGAGAATGCGGTGAAAACTCTGGGAGTAAAATATGAGACGATGCGCGGCACATATCGTTTGTTTGTGCCCGATACCTCCTTTGTCACCCGTCTGATTGTGGAACACCCGGAGGTGTTCAGGGACTATGAAGTGATCAAAGGCGGCATGGACGACGTTTTCCTTGCGGCAACCGGAAAAAAACTGGTCGAAGGAGGAGAAAAATGACTCAGTTGCGAACTTTGGTAGGGAGGAACGTCAGACTGTTTTTCAGGGATAGGGGCATGTTTTTTTCCTCCTTGATTACTCCGGTGATCCTTCTTGTTCTGTACGCCACGTTTCTTGCAAGGGTTTACCGTGATTCTCTTCAGTCCTCGCTCGGCGATTTTTTAAATGTTCCCGAAAAGTTGATGGACGGATTCGTGGGCGGGCAACTTGTTTCCTCCATTTTGGCGGTGAGTTGCATCACCGTTGCGTTTTGTTCCAACATGGTGATGGTGCAGGATAAAGCAAAGGGGGTGGTGCGCGATTTCGTCGTTTCTCCGGTTTCTCCCCCGATTCGCGCCTTGGGATATTACATTGCCTCTTTGATCGCATCCACTGCGGTCTGTTATACTGCGTGTGCCGTATGTTTGGGATATCTTGCATGGGTCGGCTGGTATATGAGTGTCTGGGATGTGCTTTTGATGCTTTTGGATGTGTTTATTCTTTCTGTATTCGGTACAGCCATCTCCAGCGTTTTAAATTTCTTTTTGAAAACCGAGGCGCAGATTTCTGCGGTGGGCACAGTGGTGAGCGCAGGGTATGGGTTCATCAGTGGCGCGTATATGCCCATCGCTTCCTACGCCGGCGCGCTTCGGAAAATTCTTTCCTTTCTGCCCGGTACCTATGGCACGTCGCTTTTGAAAAACCACGCGCTGCGCGGAGTGTACGCCGAGATGTGCGAACTTGGTTTTTCAAACGAGGCGCTCAATTCTATCAGGGACTCTGTTGACTGCAATGTTTACTTTTTTGAAAACAAAGTGAAAATTCCTGAGATGTATGGGATTGTAGTCGGAGCAACGGCAGTTTTTTTAGGTATTTATATTTTTTTAAATGCTCTGTTTGAAAAAAAGAATGATCGTTGAATCAAATGTTATTTTCCTTCTTTTTGACATCGAAACCCTGCTGAATGGAGCGGGAATTCCGGTCAAGGCGGGCCATGAGGACGGTGATCGCGGTCCGATGGCGCCATGAAATATAAAAGGATATACTGCATAACCGAATTTAAATTAGAAAACAAAGAAAGGAACCTCTCATGAAAAGAATTGTTAAAGCGGTCTGTTTTTTGTTGGCTATGTGCTGTGTTTTGCCCATATTCTCATCCTGTAGGAAATCACGCACAACCGATTCTTCTGAAGGAAGTTTTTCTTCCGGAGGGAACTCTTCCGGGGAGACGCAGTCCTCGGATGTCAGCGACCTGAAAACCGAATTTGTGTACAGAGATCTTGGCTTTACCGACCACGCCGCCCTTTCGCGCAAAGCGGCAGCCGAAGGAATGGTACTTCTTGAAAATAAGAACAACTCTCTGCCGTTGAAAAAGGAGAATACTGTCGCTGTATTCGGAAAAGGACAGATAGACTTTTACAAAGGCGGAACCGGATCGGGAGATGTAAACGCGCTGTATACCGTCAATTTTCTTGAAGGAATACAGAACAAGGAAAATGAAGGAAAACTGTCGCTGTACCAAAGTCTGGCGCGACGGTATATGTCCAACTCCTCCTTTAAGGTGACCGATCAGATTATCCGGGACGCCGCTGCCCATGCGGATGTGGCAATCATGGTGATTTCGAGAAATACTGGGGAAATGTACGACCGAAAGCCGAGCGCCGGGGACTACATGCTCTCCGCTGAAGAGGAGAGTACCATTGCAGGCATCATTGACGCAGGCTTTAAGAATGTGGTGGTGGTTCTGAACATTCCTTCGGTAATGGACGTTTCCTTCATGGAAAAATATCCCGGAATCACGGCGCTCCTTGTGGCGTGGCAGCCTGGAATGGAGGGTGGAAACGCCGTGGCCGATGTGCTTTGCGGCGATGTCAATCCTTCCGGAAAACTTGCCGATACCTTTGCCTGTTCCTATTGGGACTACCCCACTTCTGAAACCTTCAACCGGAGAACCGGATTTGAAGAATACACAGAGGATATTTACATTGGCTACAGATATTTTGAGACATTTGATCCCAAATATCAGAAAGTGGCATATCCCTTTGGATTTGGCCTGTCCTATACTGATTTTGAGATTGAAAACGTGCGCGTTGCCTGTGACGGAAAATATGTGCAGGTAAAAGCCGATGTTTACAATACCGGCAAAGTTGCGGGGAAAGAGGTGGTACAGGTATACTATTCTGCCCCCAACAATATTTTGGATAGTCCCGCGCGGGAACTGGCGGCATATGCGAAAACCGATCTGATTGAACCGGGAGCGCATGAGGAGGTGACGGTCTCCTTTGCTCTTTCGGATATGGCGGGCTATGACGATCTGGGCAAAATCTCCAAAGCTGCATATGTCCTTGAAAAGGGTGAGTACAAAATTTATGTGGGCAATTCGGTAAGAGACGCCGGGCAAAAGGGTGTGCGGTATACCTACACGCAGGCGGAGCATCGACCGGTCGAACAGTTGTCCACCAAACTTCAACCGAAAAACCTGAAGTCCAGAATGACATCAAAAGGCAGCGAAAATTTACAGACGGGATGGGACGGGATCGAACTTTCCGATCTGACGCTGATATCCTCTACGGACTACACTTCCTCCACGGTTAACGTCGCGCTTTCCAGCGGCAAGGGAAAAAGCGGAACGGCGGCGGGAATTTCTTCCTTCACAATGGGTGGATTCCTTACATATACCCTCAACTGCCCGCAAGAGGGGGATTACCGATTCATCCTTTTTGTGGGAGCGTCAGGAAACAACGAGGTGGAGAACGCATTTGTCCTCAAGTCCGGGGACGCGCAGGCGTCGGTGAACTATACCTGCTCCGGCGGATTGTATAACCCGGCCGCTACAGAGGTTGCGACGCTGCATTTGAAGAAGGGTCAGAATACACTGTCCGTTAAAAACAGCGCGCTGAGCAAATCCTGTATTTTTTCACACATGTGTGTATTCGCGCCGGGGAACGACGCATCCGGCGTCTGCCCTTCTCCTGTCAGAAAGGATTACCAAGCCCAGCCCAAGAGCGTGAAATCCTTTACGGAAGTCTACAAAAATCCGGAACTTCTCGGTGATTTTATCAGAGGACTGACCCTCGATGAACTCGTTGGTCTGTTTGTTGGTCACGGTGCTACGGTTCCCGGCGGCACCGGCACCATCGGAACATCCGATGCGTTGGGAATTGCCGGAATGAATACGGCGGACGGTCCAGCCGGATTGCGTCTGAGTCAGGGACAGACCGCATGGCCCATTGGCACATTGCTTGCCTGCACTTTTGACCAGAACCTGATATATAATGTAGGACTTGCCATTGGCGAGGAAATGGTGGAAAACAATGTGGATCTGTGGCTTGCGCCCGGTATGAATATTCACAGGGATCCTCTTTGCGGTAGAAACTTTGAATACTATTCGGAAGATCCGTATCTTACCGGAATGAGCGCCAGCGCTGTGGTTCTTGGTGTTCAGAGTAAAGGCGTGGGAGTGATGGTTAAACATTTTGCGTTGAACAACCGGGAAACCAACCGAAAGGACTGCGATTCCATCTGCTCTGAACGTGCGATCAGAGAGATCTATTTGAAAGGTTTTGAAATCGTTATCAAGAACGCTCAGCCATGGGCGGTGATGTCTTCCTACAATATGATTAACGGTGTGTACGCCAGTGAAAACAGGGAATTGTTAACAGACATTCTCCGCAGCGAGTGGGGCTTTGAGGGCTTTGTTTCCACGGACTGGGAAAACAAGGCGGAAAAGTTCAGAGAACTTCAGGCTGGCAACGAAGTTTCCATGCCGTCGGGAGATACGGCCGCCATCAAAGGGGCGTATGCCATGGGCCTGATAACCGAGGAGGAGTTGTATACAGCCGCCGAAAGAATTTTGAAAATCGTGCTGAAGAGTCCCGCTATGTCAAAATTCGCTGATCCTCCTGCCGAAATCATACCGGACAATGGCAGCGCGCTGAGAATCAAGGCCGTGAACTGGGCTAAGAAATCCGATAGAATCAGTATTGAAACCTGTGAAGATGTGGACGGCGGCAACAACCCCAAATTCACCGAGGTGAATTGTTTCCTTGCCTATTATGTCGAAGCGCAAAAGGCGGGGAAATATACCTTCACGTTCCGCCTTGCCTCGCCCAACGGCGCAGGAGCCTTTGATTTGTATATTGACGGTCAGAAGGTGGGCAATTATAAAATCGCAAAGAACACCGGCGGCTGGCAGACATGGGACACTTTTGAGGATGTGCTGACGGCGGAACTGAGCGAAGGAAAACATGAAATCGAAATCCGGTTTACGGCGGAGCAGATCAATATAAACTGGTTTGAAATCGAAAAAGTCGACTGAGCGGCGCAGGTAAAAAGGACAACACGTACTTTCAAAATTGGAATTTTACAAAAAGTCAGGCAGGGAATCATCGTGCGAATTTCAATTTGTGCGGCGGCGCTTCAGAAATCGGATATCGGGTATCGGATATCGGATATCGGGTATACGGAAAAACATAACGGCGGATTTGAAAAAATTCAGAACGGTTGGGAACGTTCGCCGATTAGACGCCGATGATCTTGCAGCCGATGGTCTTGTAAAATTTTAAAGAAAGCGGACGATTGCAATTTTGAGAAAGGAAACTTTCGCTCGAGCGAAAGAAACGGTAACGAATATGAAGTATATCAGCATGTTTTCGGGCGGCATTCGCGCGTCACAGGTAGCACTGGGATGCATGCGTATTGCCAATCTGAATGAAAAAGAAGCGGATCGCTATGTTTTAAACGCTCTGGAGAATGGCTATAACTATTTCGATCACGCTGATATATACGGAGGAGGAAAATGCGAAGAGGTGTTTGGGGGCGTACTTAGACGCCACAGGGACCTGAGAGATCGGCTTTTTATCCAGACCAAATGTGGCATTGGCCGGGGGATGTATGACTTTTCAAAAGAACACATTCTCACGGCAGTAGACGGCTCGCTGAAACGTTTGGGTGTGGAACGCATAGATGTGCTGCTGCTTCATCGACCGGATTTGCTTATGGAACCGGAAGAGGTGGCCGAGGCCTTTGACGAGTTGGAAAAAAACGGGAAGGTTGCATTCTTTGGAGTTTCTAACCACAACCCCGCCCAAATAGAACTTCTTCAGAAATTCGTAAGACAAAAACTTGCAGTCAACCAGATGCAGTTGAGCATCACCAACGCGACGATGATCAGCAGCGGCGCAAATGTGAACACGGGGAACGGAGAGGCTGTCGACCGTGACGGATATTTGAGGGATTACTGCAGACTGAAGGAAATCACGATCCAGCCGTGGTCACCCCTTCAGCACGGATTTTTCGACGGTCCGTTTCTGGGGAACGCGAAGTTTGAGAAGTTGAATGAAACTATAAGAGATGTGGCGAAGAACTATGGCATGACCGACACGGGTGCGGCGATTGCCTGGCTTCTGCGGCTGCCCGACAGGATGCAGCCGGTGGTAGGCAGTGTCAATCTACAGAGACTGCGGGAAATCTCCGTGGCGGCGGATATGTCCATATCCGCCAGCGATTGGTATAGAATTTATCTTGCAGCAGGATACCCCTTGCCGTAAAGCGTTCCAAGCCTTTCAAAAAAAGAGCGGAATGCCTGATATGATAAATATATTCAAAAAAATGAATATAAAAAATTTTCTATTTGTCGATAAAGTTCCAAAAAAATTGATACCTCAAGGGAAGTTGTGCAGATTGCACAACTTCCCTATTGACTTCCAGAAGATTTTCTACAAAGTTTTTTGGCTTTTTTTTGAAAGCAGACTTGAATTTTTATTCGAAATATGATAATATTTATTCATCAACAGTGAATATCCGATCGGAGGAACAGAGATATGGATAAGAAGAATATAAAGAAGGTTGTTTTGGCGTATTCCGGTGGATTGGACACCTCCATCATCATTCCGTGGCTGAAAGAGAACTACAATAACTGTGAAGTTGTCTGTGTGTCCGGGAATGTGGGACAGGCGGGCGAGTTGGAGGGTCTGGAAGAGAAGGCTCTGAAAACCGGCGCTTCCAAACTATATGTGGAGGATCTCACGGAAGAGTTCCTCACAAAATGTGTTTTTCCCTGCGTACAGGCGGGCGCCCTGTACGAGGGCTATATGCTGGGAACCGCTTTTGCACGGCCGTTTATTGCTAAAAGGGTGGCTGAAATCGCTCTGGCAGAAGGAGCGGATGCAATTTGTCACGGCTGCACCGGAAAGGGAAACGATCAGGTTCGTTTTGAATTGGGAATCAAAGCTTTCGCTCCCGATATGCCCATCATCGCCCCCTGGCGCGAGTGGGAGATCAAATCCAGGGATGAGGAGATTGACTACGCAGAGGCGCACGGTGTGCCGCTGAAAATCAGCAGAGATACAAACTATTCCAAGGATAAAAACATATGGCATTTGTCCCATGAGGGTATGGATTTGGAAGATCCGGCAAACGAACCGCAATATAGTAAAAAGGGATTCTTGGAGATGGGCGTTTGCCCTGAAATGGCCCCTGACAAACCCATATATGTAACGGTTCATTTTGAAAAAGGCGTTCCCACAGCCATTGATGGGGTGAAGATGAATGCGACGAATGTGGTTCTGACGTTGAACAAACTGGGCGGAGAGAATGGCATCGGACTTTACGATGTTGTGGAAAACCGTTTGGTGGGAATGAAGAGCAGAGGGGTGTATGAGACACCCGGCGGAGCAATTCTCTATCATGCGCACAATGTGCTTGAAACCATTTGCACTGACAAAGAAACCCAGCATTACAAGGCACTGGTAGCGCAGAAGTTGGCGGAAATCGTATATAACGCTCAATGGTATTCTCCGCTGACCGAGGCGATTCTTGCTTTTGTGGAGAGCACTCAAAAGTATGTCACAGGTGATGTGAAATTGAAACTTTACAAGGGCAACATCATCAATGCCGGCGTGACATCTCCCTATTCTCTTTATGATCCCGAGATTGCCACATTCGATGAGGATGAGGTTTACAATCAGGCGGATTCTGCCGGATTCATCAATCTCTACGGTCTGCCCACGAAGGTTTACGCCAAAATGAAGGCGAAAAACCGATTGAACTGAACGAAGAGCTTGACGCTTCCGAGGGTGTTTGGTTGAGCGATCCTTCTCACGCGAAGGGACGGCGCTTGTTTGCCTACAATGACATATTGTTTTGTGCCTTTGGAGTTTTCCGAAGGCACAAATCCGTATGAGAAGGGGTGAATGGGGTTTGAAAAAACCATTTTTCAAAACGCGGACTCTGTAGCGGCGGGCTTGGGTGACACGGATTTCAAAAACAAAAAAACCGAACGGGTTTTTGAAAATTCAGAAAGGAATGGACATAACACATGGAAAAAATGTGGGCTGGGCGCTTTGAAAAATCTATAGACAAACAGGCGGACGATTTCAATTCTTCCATCCGTTTTGACTGCAGACTGTATCGGCAGGATATAGAGGGTTCTCTTGCCCATGCGGCGATGCTTCGAGCGCAAAGAATTCTCACAGAAGAGGAGTGGCTTTCGATTACCGAGGGGCTGTGCGAAATTCTGGAGGATTTGCGCAGCGGAAAACTGGAATTTGATATGAACGCCGAGGATATCCACATGTTTGTGGAGGGAGAGTTGACGAAACGTATCGGGGAGAACGGCAAAAAACTGCATAGAAGCAGGAACGATCAGGTGGCGCTGGATATGAAACTTTACCTAAGGGAAGAGTGCGGCGAAATACAACGCCTGACAGCGAAACTAATCGAGGCAATTTTACAGCAGGCAGAAGCCGGTCGGGAGATGATCATGCCCGGTTATACACATCTTCAGCGCGCTCAGCCCGTTACGTTCGGGCATCACCTGCTTTCATATGCCATGATGTTTTTGCGTGACATCGGACGTATGAAGGATTGGAAAGTCAGAATGAACTACAGTCCTTTGGGATGTTGCGCTCTTGCGGGAACCACTTACAATACTGATCGGGATATGGTGGCGAAGACTCTTCATTTTGACGGCATCGCAATGAACAGCATTGACGGCGTTTCCGACAGAGATTTCTGTGTTGAATTGCTGTCCGCCCTTTCTGTGCTCATGATGCACCTTTCCCGCTTTTCCGAGGAACTGATTCTCTGGTCGTCATGGGAGTTTAAATTCATTGAACTTGACGATGGGTATACGACCGGTTCCAGCATCATGCCCCAAAAGAAGAATCCCGATATGGCGGAACTGGTAAGAGGGAAGACAGGCAGAGTATATGGGGATTTGATGGCAATGCTCACCACGTTGAAGGGCCTTCCGCTTGCTTACAACAAGGATATGCAGGAAGACAAAGAGACTGTTTTTGACGCAGTGGATACGGTGAAGGCTTGCCTGGGCGTTTTTGCCCCCATGATTTCTACCATGAAACCTTTGCCTTTAAACATGTACAGGGCTGCGGGAAAAGGATATATCAACGCCACGGATCTGGCGGACTATCTGGTGCGGGGCGGTTTACCCTTCAGAACTGCCTATAAAATCGTCGGTAAGACGGTGGCACATTGTATAAAGGCCGAAAAGACTTTGGAAGAACTTTCGCTTGAAGAATATAAGAAGATATACGACGGATTTGACGGGGGACTGTATGAGGCTATTTCTCTTGAAAATTGTGTAAAAAAGAGAATTTCAGCAGGGGGAACTGGACCGGAATCGGTGAAGGCGCAATTGGCATACGTAAGAGAAAAGTTAGGGGAACTGATTCGTGAAAAAGATTTTTATTGACGGAAGCGCGGGAACAACAGGGTTGCGTATAAGAGAAAGACTTCTTTCAAGGGACGATGTGATTCTTCTCTCTCTTGCTGACGAACTGCGCAAGGATCCCGAGGCAAAGAGAGAAAAGATGAACGAGGCAGATATTGTTTTTCTTTGCCTGCCGGACGACGCGGCAAGAGAAGCGATAACTCTGGTTGAAAATTCCGAAACCGCGGTGTTGGACACCTCTACCGCACACAGGACCAATCCCGATTGGACCTATGGCTTTCCCGAGTTGACGGGTAGAGAAACTGTGAGAAAATCAAAACGTATTGCCGTACCCGGGTGTCACGCAAGTGGGTACATTGCGTTGACAGCGCCTCTTGTCAAGTGTGGGCTTTTGCCTCGCGACGCGTTTCTTTGCTGTACCTCCATAACGGGATACAGTGGCGGCGGCAAAAAAATGATCGCCGATTATGAAGACTCTAAAAGGGCAAAGTTTCTGGACGCACCGAGAATTTACGGACTGACGCAGCATCACAAACATTTAAAGGAAATGGTCGCTTTCAGCGGATTGGAGTACGCGCCCTCGTTTCTCCCTGTGGTTTCTGATTTTTACAGTGGAATGCTTGTAAACATCCCCCTGCACGCCGCGCAGGTACAAGGTTTCTTCGACGGCCCGGTGGATCACCTGTTTGCGATG
>CANQNM010000016.1 GCA_947625265.1 uncultured Clostridia bacterium | reverse complement strand
GATGCGTGCCCGCGAGCACATAGGGGCAAGCATCACATCATTGCGACGGGCGGGAGCAGCATCATTGCACCGACAGGGGCGACCTCATATCGCCGTAGGCGATACACAATCTGCGTTTGCGAGAGTTCGCTCTCATACGCCAAGGGTGTCCATTTTGGTCAACCCTTCTACGAAGGAACCCTCTTTTGTCTACCAAGACAAGAGAGGTTTTTGCTTGAAAATAAACATTTCGGTGATATAATAGATATAACAATCCGAAAGTGGTGATAGAAATAAATTTCGAAACAACCTTAGTATTATTGGAAGCATTAAAACCTTATATTGGAAATTCTGTTGTTGATATTTCTTCTGATAACAGGGATTGGCGCAACCGCAGCTGCAAGTCCGACCTTGTAACCATTGATGCTGACAATCATATACTATTTGAGGTTTTTGACAATGAAGTTATTGTTGGTTATTTTACAGACCATTATCATTTTGAGGACTATACTTCAGAACTTCAAAGTGGGCAAGACAATTATATTGAGCGCGCCAAAAATTTTTTAAAAGATCTGTTTGAAAATAAACTTCTACACGTTGAATATAACAAAGGAAAATCTTTATATTCCGAAAAATATTTTATAATATATCACGACGGAAGAGAGGTTGAATGTATCGGTAACACTTGGTTTGGTCTTAAAAAATTCATTAATCCTTTTGGGAAAAAATCTGTAAATTCAACGATATGGCAGTTTGATAAATCGAAGGGTGTTTTTATCGCGCGGGAGACCAAACTTTCAGATTCAAACGCTATTTATGTTATCGATGCTTGATACACTGAAAATACTTCTTTCATTTTGAATTTGAATGATCCAATTGTTCTTAACAACGCAGTTACATTACTTTTAGTCGTTCTTCCCCCCCGTTTCTGCTCCGTTTGGTGGTTCTTTCGCAAATAAGGACTCTGATTTTGATACAAAACGTATCGAAAATAGGGTTCTTATTTTTTGCTTGAAAAAGGCTGAAATCAAGACTTTTCACGATGTTTTACTTTTCTGACTGCCCGTCTGCCACAAATTTTAGTGTATAAAATACACTGTTGTCGGCTTCTCTTCAAGTTATTTTCAAGTGGGCAAACGCTGAAAGATACGTACCGTTGAATTTGTGTGTATAATCAACTTATGGATAATCGCTGAATTATAACCGTAATCGTTAAATTGCAGTTCTGCATTCGGTTGAGTTTAAGACAACGATTGCGTTGTTGCATTTTTACAGATATCCGTGATATGATTTAATCACAAAAAATATCAGGAGGATACAATATATTATGTTACACTTGTCAGAAAACTTAAGAAAATATCGTGTTTTAAAAAATCTTACGCAAGAGGACGTCGCAGAATATTTGATGATTACTCCGCAAAGCGTTTCAAAATGGGAACGTGGAGAGTCTTATCCGGACATTACACTTTTACCTGCGCTGGCAAACATATTTGAAACAAGTATTGATTTATTGGTGGGGATGGATATGATTCGTGCGGAAGCAACACGATATAACATTCATAAAAGGGCTGTTGAGTATCAACGAAAAGGCGATTATGATTCTGTCGAAAAAACTTATCGAGATGCACTGTTGATTTATCCGAATAAACCGGAGATGATTCTTGGATTAGCAAGTACCTTGGCGCTAAAGGGTAGTACGAATGAGGCTATCGTATTCACGGAAAAAGGGTTGTCTATATCAATCAATGAAAAACAAAAGGCCACTATGCGCGCGACTTTGTGTTTCCTGTATTTGAAAGCGGGATATGAGGACAAAGCAAATAGACTTGCATCTGAACTTCCTCATATCAGAGAAAGTCGCGAAGTGATTCAACCGCTAATCCAGCAAAACCTAACTGAAAGCGAAATAAACCAAAACATAAAAGGTATTTTACTCGGTGATGAAGAAATAACTGATGTTAAAATGATTGACTCCCCTACGAAAAAAAGTGAACCCCTTGACGGCTTTGAACCCCCTACTGAAAAGGTGGTTCAGTTATATTAAAACTAGAGTTATTCGCCAGAAATCGGCAAGGGTCGCAAGAACCTTGCCGATTTTTACTTTCACTTTCCACTCTTTTACCGGGCCGTTTTTGAAGCAGGAGGTAGAAAACTGTATAATAAAGTGGATAAACCGAAGAGTGAATTCTATAAGTAACTTGCGGGGTGAGTTCATGATTGAAAGGCACCAGGGCAATTATGGTTGAAACTGTATCAAAAAGGCGTTGGCGCGGGGATCTCTGCACAAAGGGGGCGGGTGCCCGTCGATTTCCTTAATACTTCTTTTATGCCCATACTCCGATGAAAAAAGCGGAGAATGAACCAACTTTTCAGAAAATTTCCGCAAGAAAGTTGTCAAAACGGAAAAGAATATGATATACCGTGTACGAAAACGGACGGTGGAATTTTACAGGGGTTCGCGCCTATGTGCCTGCCGGATTCACTTTGGCAGACCATCCATCAAGAGACAATAAAATAGATACGTTTCTGAAAATCCCGACATCATCGGGCTTTTCGGCTTTTTAAGGAGTGGTTTTTCAGAAGTCAACCGTTCGAATAAATCGGTTGTCTCTTTTTATTTTTCACAAATGAATCTTCAATGATGCTTTGTACATAATCACGCGCCTTTTGGGATTTGAAATTGCCAATGAACAAGGTAATTTCATTTAAAATTGCGTTTTATTACATTCAACACAATCTATATTGGTCGTATACGCCATCCGAAAACCCTTGTAAATCAAAGGCTTTCAGTAGTTACCGTGTTACGGAAACCAATAAAACGCGTCGCGAAAATTTTTTTATATCCGCGACGCGTTTTTTAAATTTTACACAAGCAATTTTTTGAATGTCTCTCTGTCCCGCAGAAAATCAAATTTTGGTTCTCGCAGATATTTGAAGAAATCCTCCGTCAACCTTTCGCCCTCATTTCCAAACCATTCCCTTGAGTCCGTTTCAATGCGGTCGAACAACGGGGAAGTGTATTTGTATACACCGGGTGCGTCAAAGACGATCCGGTCATAGTCTAAGGCGTATTGTTTCATTTCTCCCAATACCGGAAGCACCTGTTCGTCATCTGCATTCTTGGACAGCATGAAATTCACCTTGCGCTCTGCGGCACAATAGAGATGATGATTGAGATCCAGAAAATTTCCGTCCGGGATCATGACTTCCAGCAGTTTAGCGATTTTGTCCGAGAAAAGCACAGTGTTGCCTTGTTGCAGAGACAATTCTCGCAGAATTTCCCACAGACTTTGCCATATTTTTTTCTGTCGGTACAAGACAAGTTCCTCTCCGGAGAGCAAGTATTCCATGACCTCGTCTCTGCATGTGGGAAGTCTTTCCGGAAGAAGTTCCGCATAGCGCATGGCTTCATCTTTACGCCCACGCCATCCCAGGAGTTGCGTGATTCCAATGATGGCATTCCCACGAAGCAACTCATCTTTGCAGTTTCCGATCACTGCATCGAACAGTTTGATGGCCTTTTCCTGCTCCGCGAAGTATTTGTCGTTGTCTTCGTACTCAAAACTGCGGTTGGAAATCACCCAGGCGAGATTGCATAGCCATTTCATGTCGCCGGGGAATTCCGCGACGGCAGTTTCGCAAATCTGCTGCCGCTTTGCGAAATCCTCGGTTTTGTAGGTTTTGTCGTAGGCTTCTTTCAGTTCGGTATACCGCTTGTCTGGCTCCCGATCACGGAAACCGAGAAGTTCGTCGGCGGAAATGCCAAACAATCTTGTCAGAGGGAGGAGCATCGAGAGATCTGGGAACGCAGCTCCGGTTTCCCATTTGGAAACAGTCTGAAATGTCACATTCAGACGCGACGCAAGTTGTTCCTGAGTCATTCCCGATTTTTTGCGGTATTCTTTGATTTTATTTCCGATGGATAGCATGGATTTCCCTTCCTTCTTTCCTTTTTAGAATTGTTTATCATCCGGCCGGTGGATACAAGTATACCACGCTGTCTTTGCCCTTGCAATACCGCCTTTTTCGAGGAAAATTCGAATAGCAGGCGAATTTTATCGGAAAGCCCTTCCCGCAGTGCATTGCAATATCAATAAGAACACTATGAAAAATTTCAAAACAGGAGGAGAGATCATTAAAGATTCTTCTTGAGAGGATGGTTGATCCAGCCCTGAATTTTGGCAATGGTTTCATTGGATATATTGTTAAAACTGAGGAGAACCGGTGCCATACAGTTTTGCAATTTTTCACATCTTTTTTCGCAGGTCGTTTGCTTTTCCTCAACAAGGTCTCTTTCTTTTAAAAAGTATTCGAACAAAATATACGCAAAAACGGTACACGGGTGTATTTTCAAATGTTGTTGACAATGTGCGGCATATGTGTTACAATATCAATGTTGTAAATACAACAGGATGAGGATTATAACACATGGAAGAACGGTTTGAAACATTCACGGCGCTGATTGTGAACATCAACCGCAGCATCCGGAAAATCAAAGCGACGGGTATGGCGGAATTCAGTTTAAATGGATTACATGTTTTGTGTCTTTACCATCTGTCAAGGGAAAAGGTTTTGACCGCAAAAGATCTGTGTGCACTGTGCGGAGAAGACAAGGGAAATATTTCACGGGCGGTGGAGTATCTTGAGCGGGAGGGCTATCTGTTTTGTTCGGCAACGTCACGAAAACGGTATCGCAGCCCACTGATGCTTACTTTGAAAGGAAATGAGGCAGGTCGGTATATCGAAGGCGAAGTCAACCGTCTGTTACATGAGGCGAGCAAAGGACTGAGTGAAAACCAGAGAACGGTCATGTATGACAGTCTGGAATTGATCAATAAAAATCTTCAGGAAATTTGCAAAGAATATATTTGAACAAGGAGCTTGCCGGAGCGGCTTACCTTCAATTTATGAACGTCCTCGTATATGTTTATTATGGGCGAGGTAAGGCTGCAAAGAATACTTTTGAAAAATGATTTTGCTCCGTGTCTAAAAATTGTAAAGGATGATGAAGAAATGGTTAGAATATTTGTGGATTCAGGAAGTAGTATCAAGCAGAATGAGAAAGAGAAATATGATGTTGAGATATTGCCCTTGAAAATCCTGATTGGAAACCATGAGTTTGATGACGGCGTGAATTTATCCATGGAGTATTTTTATCATTCGTTGATGGTGGAGAAATGCTTTCCCGTCACGTCTCTTCCTTCTTTGGGGGAGACGGAAAAGCGAGTGTCGGAGTTTGTCGCCAAGGGAGACGAAGTTCTTATTTTGACCATTTCCTCTGCCATTTCCGGTACGTTTAATACTCTCCGGATGATGTTTTCAGATGAGCCGAAGGTTCGAGTGATCGATACAAAATCGGCTGTCGGTGGTATACGACTGCTTTTGGAGGAAGCAAATAAATACAGAACTGAATCCGCGCAGTTCATCGAAGAAAAAATAAGGGCGTTGATTCCTAAAATCAGGGTGGTTGCGGTGCCCGAGACATTGGAATACCTTTACCGGGGAGGAAGGCTCAGCAGAAGCGCGTCGGTCTTGGGAAGCCTGCTTCAAATCAAACCCTTAATCAGTTTGGACAGTTCAGACGGAACCGTAAAGGTACTGGGAAAGGAGCGCGGTCTAAAAAATGCAATGCGCGCCGTTGCAGAATCCCTTGAAAAATACCATTGCGACACTTCCCGGGGGATCATTCCTTCCTATACTTACGGTAGAAAAAATCTTGGGGCTCTTATAGAGATGACAGATAAAAAATACACGGCTCAAATGCGTGAATACGATCATCTGGATCCCGCCATTGCCTGTCACTGGGGTCCAAACGCTTTCGGATATATTTTTATTTCGGTGGATTGAGGAACGCTATGCTGTTCCCAATCTCCTGGGGTTTGCTTTTCAAATCCAAAGACGACGATTTTACGCGTCACGGCCGTCCTTGCTTTGATATTGATCCTCAGACCGCGAGAAAGGATCTTCCACTTTGCATTTTGAACCAACCGAAAACGAAAAAGTCTCGGGAAACATGAAAAAACTCATCAAAACGAAAAAACCGGTGTTGAAATTTCCAACACCGGTTTCTATCGCCCCTTTGGGCGTTTAAAACTTCACTTTTTCTTCCAAATAGTTCAACAATTGAGGAATGGGCATACGGATTTGCTCCATGCTGTCCCTGTCTCTGACGGTGACACAGTCGTCGCCAACTTTGCTCTCATCCCCCACAGTGTCGAAGTCCACGGTGATGCAATACGGTGTGCCGATTTCGTCTTCTCTGCGGTAACGCTTCCCAATAGACCCTGTTTCATCAAAATCCACCGAAAAATATTTGGAGAGTTGGGCGTAAATTTCTCTGGCTTTTTCCGACAGTTTTTTCGATAGGGGAAGAACCGCAGCCTTATAGGGAGCAAGCGCCGGATGCAGATGCAGGATCGTCCGTACGTCATTCTCCGAAAGAATCTCTTCATCATATGCGTCGATGAGAAATGCAAGAGCTACGCGATCCGCTCCAAGAGCGGGTTCAATGACATAGGGAAGATAGCGCTCGTTGGTCTCTGGATCGAAATACTCAATGGGTTTACCGGAAAACTCTCTGTGTCTGGAAAGATCGTAGTCGGTTCGATCGGCCAGTCCCCAAAGTTCTCCCCAACCAAAGGGGAAAAGATATTCAAAATCGGTTGTCGCTTTGGAATAGAAGCACAGTTCGTCTTTGTCGTGGTCGCGCAGACGAAGATGCTTTTCATTCATACCCAGATCTAAAAGAAATTTTCTGCAATAGTCTTTGAAATACGCAAACCATTCAAGATCAGTACCGGGTTTGCAGAAAAATTCCATCTCCATTTGTTCAAATTCTCGCATACGGAAGGTAAAGTTTCCCGGTGTGATCTCATTGCGGAAAGATTTTCCGATCTGCGCGATACCGAAAGGAAGTTTTTTTCGAGTTGTGCGCTGGACATTCATAAAGTTTACAAAAATACCTTGGGCGGTTTCGGGCCGGAGATAAATTTCAGAGGAAGAATCCTCCGTCACACCCTGAAAGGTTTTGAACATTAGGTTGAACTGACGGATACCCGTAAAATTTTCCGCACCGCACTGTGGGCACTTGATATGGTGCTCAGCGATATAGTCTACCATTTGTTGATTGGTCCATCCGGAAGGGTTTTCTGAAAGTCGGTGTTCACGTATATAATCCTCAATGAGTTTATCCGCACGGTGACGTGCCTTGCAGGATTTGCAGTCCATCAGAGGATCGGAAAAACTTCCCAAGTGTCCCGACGCCTTCCAAACCTCCGGGTTCATCATGATAGCACAGTCGATGCCGACGATATTGGGCTGTTCCTGCACAAATCTCTTCCACCAAGCGCGTTTGATATTGTTTTTGAATTCCACACCCAACGGGCCGTAGTCCCAGGAATTTGCCAGTCCACCGTAAATTTCACTTCCGGCAAAAATGAATCCTCTGCTTTTGCATAGCGCCACAATTTTGTCCATTGTTTTTTCTGATATATCCATACCCAATTCCTTTTTATGTGTACATGCGCCGATGTTAATGCGTCGGCGTATTATTTTTCAAAATTGAATGCGGCGCGTACCGCATTCTGGTCTACCTCAAAGGTTCCGTCAGACATATAGGAACCGCATTTATAAAATTCAACGGTGCTGACGACGGTTGGTGTTTCGTTCGCCCCAATATAAAGGGGAAGGGTATACAGAACCTCAATGAGTTCTGTTACATCCTGTTGTGTCATATCGGTTTGAATGGCAGAAATGAAGGTATTGTAGTAAACCGTCGGATTGTTGGTCACCGTCAACTTGGAGATGGTCTGCAAAAAGAAACTTTCAAGAAGTTTGTTGCGGTCATTGATATTGGGAAGAGCATAGTTGGTATGATGAAGAAGTGTATAAATCGCATTTACTCCGACCACGGTTTGCCCTTCGGTAAATGTCATGGATTGTAATCCCTTCTCCTCGGTGGTGGTCACTGAAATCGGGACAGTGAAATCATGAGATAAAAGTTTTTTTTGCGTGAATTCTGCGAATTCTCTTCCTGAAAATTCCATAATAAAATCCACCGACATGCCTACATAGGACGCTACCCGTTCCCTGATATACTCAACGCCCTTGTAACCGTATGCCTGCCCAAGGGTCATAGGTACGTGATCCACACTGACCGCCGTCTGCACAGGAATGCTGCAGATACGTAAAGCACGCATCTCTTTGTCAAAGCGTACAAACAAAATGGCGGTGGCCTCTATTTTCCGTATAACGTAAAGTTTATTGTCGTTCACCTTCGGAGCCTCATAGTCACTGTAAATCTCAGGATCGTAGTCGGTTCCGACGATGACCACGTTGAACGATCTGCCGGTCTTGATCACTTCGACCGTATTGTTGACCGGTCCCTCATAAATCTGGCTGCCCGGTCCCTCGTTCGCGCTTTTTTCGGATTCTGCCGTGAATAAGTCGGAAACATATCCCAAAGCAAGGTATGCGGTTCCGCTAAAAATAAGCAGAGCGGCAATAAAAGCAATGCCGAAATTGCGCAGTGAAGACATTTTGAAAGCCCCTTTCTTTCTTATTGAAGGATACTTTATTTTGCAACGATAACGCACAAAGTGTACCATATAAATGTGTATTTTTCAAGGGTTTTTTAAAAAAACCTGAGTTTGGACGCAAACATTTTGCAGAACCGCCAAAATTTTTCTGTATTCAAAATGTGTTTTTGCAGACAAAACTCTGCATATCGTCATACAAAATTGTAACGGGAAACTATTGTAAAACGACCGATTTTGTGTTACAATGACGGCGTTAAAGGAGTTATTCTATGGAACGAAAAAATGCTCTTAGCAATTTGCTTTCATTCTTGCTGTTTATTCCCGTGTCGTTTATAGTGGTCGTCTTGATTTTTATAAGAATGTTTATCGCGCTTGCTCTCGGCGTGGAGGATATTCTTCTTTCTGAAAACTTATACAGGATCGGATCTGAGTTCGGTGTTCTTTTAGCGCTTGTGTTATCCATGGTCGGAATCTATATTTTTTCGGTGATTCTGCATGAACTTGGGCATTTTTTATTTGGGTTGGTCACAGGACGAAGATTCAAATATATAGGATTTTTCGGTTTTGCTGTCATACGTGGCACGGACGGAAGACTGAAATTCCGCCGGCTGAAAATTCGTGGCGCAATGGGGTTCTGCTGTATGCTTCCGCGAAATAATGAGGAAAAGACGATTCCGCTTGCTTTTTATCTGTTGGGTGGATGTTTCATGAATTTTTTGCTTTTTTGCCTCTTTTCCCTTGCGTTTCTCTTTTATTTTGGAAATTTTTTGCTCATTTTTTCCTTGCTTTTGGGAGCAATATTCAATATTGTGGTATTTTTGCGCAATATCTTGCCGTTTTACTCCAGTTTTGTCGAATCGGACGGGAGACAGTTGTACACTTTTTTGCACTACCCGGAGAGCACAAAGGCCTTTGCAAAGAACGAATTGATTGACGAACTTATTTTCGATGGAAAAACCCTTCGTGAAATGCCCAATGAACTGTTTGAACCCATTTGCATTTCCGATATTGTTACCCGTACGCAGGCGGTGTTTATGGGAAATTGCGCTTCCAGGCTTCTGGAGGAAGGACGCGTGGAAGAGGCGAAGAAACTGATGGACGATTTGTTGCTCTACCAGTTGGATCTGCCGGTTGCTGTTCATGTTTGCCTTAGTTGTGAGAGAATCGTTCTGGAACTTCTCTCCTCCTTTCCCGACAGGGAGAGGGTTGCCCAACTGTACGACAAGACGCTGAAAAAACGGATGAAAACCATGGCAATTTCCACAACGGTTCAGTGCGCAACTTATATTTTGTCCCTTCTTTATGAAAGAGATACCTTTACGGAAGGGAAGAGTTGCTACTATTTTGAGTATTATGCGAAAAAGTCGCTTTATCCCGCTGGAGTGGAGTTGGAGCGCAAAATGATGAATGAAGCAAAAAGGAGATCTTTGAACTCTGAAAAGGCTGAGAACTGAAATATTTTTCTGAGAAACTGTTCATACGATTCTAAAAAGATCTTCAGGCGGTGAGTGTCGGACGCTTGCATAGTCATATCGAAGAATTCTGTATTATTGAACGGTTTTGGTACGGTAAACGCGGCGCGGCGCTTTGTGGCGTCGTACCGGCATTTTGGGATTCCTGACGAAACACTGTTTGAATGAGCGAACATCCCGAATCCGCAATGAAACTTTTGAAAAAACTTCCCCCGGAACACTGAAAAGCCCGATTTTATCGGGCTTTTCAGAAATAATTATTGTTTTTCTCTTGACATCTTGATATCGAAACACTGTTTACATGCGGTAATTGATTGGGCCATATAAGTTTCAAAAACCAAAATCAATTTACGGTCAGATCTGCATGTGAAGCGCCGGTTTACGGCGGCTTCTCGTTTATTTTGTTCCGAACAGTCTGTCTCCGGCGTCTCCCAGTCCCGGAAGGATGTAGGCATGCTCGTTGAGTTGCTCATCCACCGCGGCTGTGTAGATATCCACATCCGGATGATCCGACTGTATTTTGGCAATGCCCTCAGGCGCGGAAACGAGACACATTAGTTTGATGCTCTTGCATCCTCTTTTTTTCAAAATGGTTAACGCATCGGAAGCAGAACCACCGGTGGCGAGCATGGGATCTAGGACAATTACAATGCGGTTTTCAATATCAGGCGGAAGTTTGCAGTAGTATTCCACTGGGAGGTGGGTTTCAGGATCTCTGTAAAGGCCAATATGACCTACCCGGGCGACGGGAACGAGGGTGAGTAGTCCGTCAACCATTCCCAGACCCGCGCGTAGAATGGGCACAACCGCAAGTTTCTTTCCGGAAACTTTTTTTGCGATCATTTTTTGCAGCGGGGTTTCGATCTCCACGTTGTCTAAGGGCAGATCTCTTGTGATCTCATAGCCCATGAGACAGGAAATCTCTTCAAGCAACTCCCTGAAGTCTTTTGTGGAGGTGCTCTTCATTCTCATGATGGTCAACTTATGCTGAATGAGAGGATGACTGATTACATGAAGTGTGCTCATACGAATCTCCTTTTGTTTTCTGCTTCCGTTGTGTTCACAGGTATTATACAACCTTTTTCCCGTTTTTTCAAGGGTTTTGGACAAAAAACAAACGGTCAGTATGCACATCGAACGTTGAACATGGCGCTTTTACAGGAAAAAGCGCAGAGAAGGGAACAGGGAAGAGATTTTGCCAAGGAGAGAATAAAAGAACCCGGTGAATGTTTCTTTCAGGACAATTTGTTTGATAGACGCAGATTGTCTGCGATCATGGCAATGAATTCACTGTTAGTGGGTTTTCCTTTGTCAGTTTGCACAGTGTAGCCGAAAAAGGAGTTCAGCGTATCCACGTCCCCTCTGTCCCATGCGACTTCTATGGCATGGCGTATTGCGCGCTCAACGCGCGAGGACGTTGTTTGATATTGTTTGGCAACAGTGGGATAAAGAATTTTTGTGACGGCATTGATAACGTTTTTGTCGGAAATCGCCATAAGTATAGCAGTGCGCAGGTACTGATATCCTTTGATGTGCGCGGGCACACCGATTTGATGTATCACTTTGGTCACCTGTGTCTCAAGATCCGCACCGCGGTTGCGTGCGGTGACCGTCATTCCTCCGTTGCGTATTTTATTTCGATACACACGGTTGATGCGCGAGGCAAGATTTTCATAGTCCACAGGTTTTGTCATGCAATAATCCGCGCCGGATTCAATGGATTCTTCATAGATGTTCGGGTTCGGTGCTTCAGAAAGAACGATAAAGGACGGTGGATTGTCTGGAATATAAGACATCTTCAAAGCGGAACGAATGACCTGTACACAGTCCATGCGGGAGAGCCATACGTCCAAGAGCACTACATCAGGGTGGAAACGGTTGATGATTTGCAATGTATCCTCGCCGGTCACGGATTCTTCAATTCTTGTGAACCCGAGTTTCAATAGCGCTTCTTTTGTTTGCGATCTGAACTCATTGTTTTCGTCGGCAATCAGAATTTTCATGTTTTGTTCCATTGTACATACCTCTTTACTTATTTAACTGTTTCACGTATTTCGTTTTCATACGAAATGATCTTACGGCAATATAATACCATAAAATGTAAATAATTGCAATACTTGTAATAATAAAAAGTTGTACAAAGTTTATGGGGAGGAATTGGTGATTATTGACGAAATTGTGATATACCTGACGCGAATTTTTTAAATATGGAGAGAAATGTTGTCGGGATCGGGAAATTTGAAGTCTGGCGACGTCCGCCGTCACTGTTGTTTTACGGTTGATTTGACAGTTGTTTATTGTACAGTGCTAGCAGTCGATCATAGTCGGCGCCTGTAAATCCTCCGGCGATAATCAGTTCCCGAAGGCTTCCGGAATATCCGGAAACCGTGATATAAAGACGCAGACGCGCAACGGTGTCCACTGCGTCGTAGGATGTTTTTCTGATGCGGTCATATGTATCATGCAGAAATTTATTGTTGAGATTTTGTTGTGGGCTCATATGAATTACCATGCCTTTGCGGTGCAAAGTCTTCCTTTCTTCGGAGTTTGAGCCGGTTCCGGCAAAGCCGGAATTGCCGCAGTGCTCCTTGCGACAAAGACTCAAAAACGTGGCGTGAAAAATTTATTTTTCACGCTAAACTCCTTTCAAAAAATCACGGAGAATACCCCGTGATTCATGTATATGAAAATCGGTCCAAAATATGTTGCTTACTTCCGATTTTTGTTTTTGCAATGCTCAATGAAGAATCCCTCGGTGTTCAGAAAATACTTTCCGTCTTCTCTCTTTGTATACCCCAAAGCCAAGGCCAAACGTTGTTGATCCTTTTGAGGAGATATGAAATATCCCTCTGTGGCCCCCACAGAATCCATAAAATTCATACATACTCTTCCGGCAATGAACATTACTTCAAAATCCTGTTTGTCTGGATAGAAGAGAAGTTGACGGAGGCATCCGCGTTTGCCATCAATAAAAAAGGTGACAATTCCCGCCTCCTGTTCCTCAATCGTCACACGGTACGCCATGTCGCCAATGTGAAACTCCGCGCCCAATCTCTCACACAACTCCCTGCGTTCTTCCACGGTCTGAATGGGAAAAACTTTAAACATCTGCGCCTACCCCCTTCAAATAAGAGATTTGTTCTGCGCTCAGATATCTCCATTCCCCGGGGCGCAGTCTGCCCAGCGTCAGTTCACCGATGGCAATGCGTTTTAAATATCGTACTTTCAGTCCGACTTTACCGCACATCTTTCGGATTTGCCTGTTTCTGCCTTCGTAGAGCGTCATTTGAAGAAGCGTTCTTCCGTTTTTTCTTGAGAGAACTTCAGTGTATACCGGGCGAATGCGATACCCGTCAATTTCCATGGGAGAGAGCAGTTTTCTGTATTGTTCTTCTGTAATTTCTCCCTCAACTTTTACATTGTACTTCTTTGGAATTTCATGTCCGGGATGGGTCAATCGCTCTGTCAAATCACCGTCGTCGGTCAAAATCAGCAATCCTTCTGAGGCCATATCCAAACGTCCTACGGGATATACTTTCCGATGCGTTTCGGAAACCAGATCGGTGACACATGGTCTACCCTTTTCATCTCTGGTTGTAGTGACATACCCCACGGGTTTGTTGAGCATGATGTATACGTGCTCCCCTCTGGGCATGGAGATCTTTTTTCCTTTGTAACATACCGTGTCTTTTCCCGGTACGATTTGTGTGCCGATCTGAGCAGGCAAGGAGTTGACAGTGATAAGACCTTCTAAAATGGCCTCCTCGGCAGCTCTGCGGGAAAGAACACCGCATGCCGAAATGTATTTTTGAATTCTTATTTTTTCCATTTCTTGCAATCCTTTTTGAAAGGGAGGTATCTTTCTTGATCGGTATGTTCCGTTAGAAGAGTTTCTTGAAAAATCGGAGAATAAACCCGATGATTTTTCTGAAAAAGCCCTGTTTCACACTGTCAGCCCGCTCCTCTTTGGAGAAAACGTCTATCCGATCAATTTCTTCTCCGTTTATACGCACTGAAATATATCCGATTTTTTCTCCTGCCTCTATCGGTGCGCAGATAAAGTGCGGGCACACTTCGGAGAATTCCACAGTGTCCTCGGGAGAAGCAAGCAGGGTGTAAGAGTCATGACCGACAGTGAGCGGAATATCCGATTCGGAAAAGGGAAGGGTGAATTCCTTTTCTTCCAAGGTATAGCGCTTGATTTTTTTAAACCCATACTCGTAAAGCGCTGTATGCGCTTCCCAGTCTCCTGAACAGGAAAGTGTGACGCATACCAATGTGGTGCCGTCTCTGGTACATGCGGACACCAGGCATCTTCCGGCATCTATGGTGTACCCGGTTTTAACGCCAATGCAGCCTCGAAGTGAAAAAAGAAGCCGGTTGTGGTTGGTCAGTGTCCTGCGGTTTTCCCCTTCTCCAATTACGATGCTTTTGGTTGATACAATTTTAGTAAAATTTTCATTTTCAAGGGCATGGCATGTGAGTGTTGCAAGATCCGAAGCGGTGGTATAATGTCCGGGAGCGGTCAGTCCGTGAGGATTTTGAAAATGGGTATCGGAAAGGCCGAGCGACTCTGCTTTCTCATTCATCATTTGGGCAAAATTTTCTATGCTTCCCGCAACGTGCAGAGCCAAGGCGGCCGCCGCGTCGTTGGCGGAGCGGAGCATCAAACAATAGAGCAGTTCTTCCACTGTTAGGTGTTCCCCCACGCGAAGATAGGCGGAGGAACCCTCCACGCCTACCGCCTCTCTCGCAACAGAAACCTCTTCGTTCATGGGGCAATGTTCCAAAACCACAAGGCATGTCATAATTTTGGTAGTGCTTGCCGGGGACAGCCGTGCATGCTCGCCGCCTTTGCAGAGAATTTTTCGATCCTGCGCTTCCATAAGCGTGTATCCTCCGGCATAGACCGAAGGAGGAAGGGAGGGAAGCGCGCCGCTTGGAAAAGAAAAAACATAAGCAGAAGACAGAGTGATAAAGAGGATCAAAAAGGATATAAGAAACGTAAAAGGTTTTTTCATCATTCACCCATCCATGCGTTTTTTATATCCATATGACCTGAGGAGTCTCTTTATTCTTCAGCGCCTTTCTGTTCATCGCTTTTTTCTTTGTCCTGGGAATCGTCAGGAGTTTTCCCGTCGTCATCTTTTTTCTTTTTGAATTTTCCGATCACTTCCTGGATCTTATCCGCAATTTCCGGGGAATGCTCAATGACGTCCATCACCGAATCAATGACTGCCGCAGGCGCCGGTTTGCTTCCGGCACTGTCCACGGTAAGCAATTCAACGGTTCCGTCTTCTTTTACCACAAGGAATCCCAAAGGAGTGACATTGATTCCTGTTCCGCCGCCTCCCCCAAAGGAGGACATTTTGGAAAGATCATTTGCGGAGGCGTTCACGGGAGGATGATTTTTACCAAAATAGTCCAACCCACCGGTGGCAAGACCCATGGAGATTTTACTCACGGGAATGATGGTGGTGTTGTTGCTTGTGACGATTGGTTTTCCCAAAACCGTATTGGAATCCACGATGTTTTTCACACCTTCCAGAGCCGCGCGGATCAATTCGCTTTGTTTGAATTCAGACATGATTGTTCATCCTTTCTAAATCTTTTGTATTTTTTGTGTTTGGGTATCTTTATCTGAGGAAGAAAAGCACTCTTTGACGCGCAGAAAATCTACGAGCGCCGGCAAAACGATGTGCAATGCATGCCAAGGTTTGAGGCTCAGAGACAACTGGATGTCAACATCCGAAACATTTCTGTCGAAACGTGCGCTTACAGAGATATCCCTATCTTTGCCAAACTTCAAAGTACAGCAGGAAGAGAGAAGTTGTATAAGACCCTCTGCGCCGGCGATAACTCCGCCATAGAGAACGGCAGTTTTAGAGGAATCGTCCGTACCGATTCCGAGCATCAGACGGTCAATTCTGATCACAAGATGCTTGCCCAGTCTTCCAAGCATGGGCACAATCACCGTTTCTATCAATTCTCTGTAAAACGCAAGAATTTCGGGAAGTTTTTTTCTTTCTTTGGGTTTTGCCGTTTTGGAATTGGCTTTGTTCTTTTTGTCCTTTTTTTGTTTACGTTTGGCGTTATCGGTCGATGAGTGCTTTTTTGGTGTATATTTTTCCAATTTTCTTTTTTTTTCTCTCGGAAAAATCTTAAATGAGAAAAAGAGAATTTTTAGTTTCAGTGTTGGTCGGTCCTTATAGGCAACACTTACCCAAACGCGAAGGAAAAAGAACGAGCAAAAGAGAAGAAGCAAAACAAAGACAGTAAGGATGACACCAAGGAATATCTTCATGGCATTGCCGCCGTCCTTTCTTTGTGATTGGATTTTACTGTATTTTTGGTGATTGGAATACCGTTATTCGTATTGACCGCTTTTCTGTTCCGCATCTCTCGGTTAGAAGTAAAAAAACTGTAGGGACATTTCAGGCGTCGGAAAAGAGTTTTGAAGAGTTTTCTTCCCGGAGTCTCTCGGCATCCTGAGCCACAGCCGTTCCTCCGTTCCCGTTGCACTCCGAAGCATGTTGGGGAATCGCTTGACTTGAGAATACGGTTTCTTGAAAATCCGAGCCCGGAAGGTCCGCAAGGGAGTTTAGACCAAAAACACGCAAAAAATCCTCAGTGGTTCCGTAGAGGATCGGCTTTCCTGGAGCATCCAGTCTTCCGCGAGGCTCGATGAGTTGTTTGTCACACAGCATGCCGACTGCCCAGGAGCAGTCAACGCCCCGAACCTGTTCAATATAAGCCTTTGTGACCGGCTGATTATATGCTACGATGGCCAACGCCTCAAGACAGGAATTTGAAAGTTTGCCCGAGGATTTTATGCCCATGGCACGGCGCACATAGTCTTTGTAGCGCTCTTTGGAACAAAGTTGGCAGCTGTCCTCCATGACCAGAAGCAGAATTCCACGTTTTGCGGAGTTGTATTCCCTTGCGAAGTCTTCAACGAAACCGCGCATTTCTTTTTGCTGCATATTCAGGGTCGCGGCCAGTTTTTCATAGGATACCGGATATCCCGCGGCAAAGAGAATCGCCTCCAACGCCTCTCTCCGTTCGTTTTCCTCAAGCGGTTCAAGCGTTTGCTGCGAATTTGTCTCGTTCATAGTTGATCTCCATCAGTGGATTTTCCGGATCGTCCCGGGCAATTTTAATCACTTGTCGCCGGATAAGCTGCAAAAGAGCAATAAAAGCCGCAACCAGATCCGAACGGGTTGCACTCTCGCGCAGCATTAGTTCCTCAAAGGGCACTGCTCCGTTTTTCTTCAAATAGCGAAGCATGGAAAATACTTTTTCGTGGATGGGCGCGATTCGCGCAGTGGCAATCGCGGTCAGATTTTTTTCCGGTTCCCCGGTTTTTGAGAGTTCCATCAATTTTTTCCGGCGTTCAATGCGCTCAAACGCCTGCAAAAGTACATCCAAATCCTGCGGCGCAACATAACTTTTGTCTGCGTCGATTTCTTCGCTTTCCTTGGCGATTCTGCCGTTGTACACCGCGTACAGGCTGTTCAACTCCATGGCTTTTTCTTTAGCGAATTTATAGTCCATCAGATTGCGCACGAGTTCCGCGCGGGGATCAGGGGCGTCCGGTTCGCTCAGGTTGGGCAGAAGAATTTTGCTCTTGATGAGCATCAGTTCCGCAGCCATCGCAATGAAATCTCCTGCAATATCGGGATCCGAACGTTTCAGTTCGGATACATACTCCATATACTGATCAAGAATTAGTGCGATAGGGATATCCAGAATATCTACCTTGTTCCTGACGATCAGTTTTAAAAGAAGATCCAGCGGACCGTCAAAGCACTCAAGGTGGTAGAGCGGTTCGTTTACGTCATTCACAGAAAAGGCGTTATTCATAGAACCAGTACCCACGAGAATATTTTGAAAAGCAGAGATATGAGGACGTCAAAAATGTTGCTGAAAATACCGCTGAAGAGATAAAAAAGAAGCAGAAAAGCGATCATAATATAGCGTTCGTATTTCATGATTCCGAAATATATTTTATCCGGAAGAAGTACGAAGGCAAGCCTTGAACCGTCAAAGGGCGGAATGGGAATCAGGTTGAAAAAGGCGAGGACGAAATTCAAAGTGGCGTAAATAAACAGGAGATAAAGCAAAATTCCGGAGATTTTTTGCAACACCGTGGCGCCGCCAAAGATTTGCGCAATGAAAATCGAAAAGAAGTGGTCGCTGTCCGAGATATTTAGAGCGGAGGCGAAGGAAATTTTTCCAATTGAAAGCCTTACCCCGATGAACATGAGAAGTGTTGCCGCGAAACCCTGCAGCAAATTGGAAATGGGTCCTGCGGCGGCGGTGAGCGCCATGTCTCTTTTGGGCTTTTTGAAATATCTGCTGTTTACCGGAACCGGTTTTGCCCAACCTATGCCAAAAATCAGCATGGAGATGGTGCCGATGGGGTCAAGATGTTTTATGGGATTGATCGTCAGGCGTCCAAAATTTTTGGCGGTGGGATCTCCCAGTTTGTTTGCCATCCAACCATGTGCCGACTCGTGAATAGACAATGCCAGAAGGATGGCGGGCACACGCAGCAAAAGCGTGATCAGCGCATACACCGCATGAGTTCTGTTTCCGGAAGATAAATAGGAAATCAGGTTGAAAATCATTTCCGATCCTTTCTTTTCTTTTAGTTCACGTTGAGCACCGAAAAAATCTTACGGCGTATATCCCCTGCACCTTCCGGTTTCAGGGCGGAGAAGGGGAAAATTTCCGCATCTTTTGCGATGAGTGGATGAGTACGTAGTGCCTGGAACATTTTTTCAAATTCGGTTTTGTTGAGTTTATCGGTCTTGGTGGCGACGACAATATAGGGAATGCCCGTTTCATTCAGAAAGGAAAGCATGGTGTTGTCGTCTGTAGTGGGGCCGATTCTCGCGTCAATCAACTGTACTACGACATCCGGAAAGGAAGAACTGGACAAGTATTGATCAACAATCCTTGACCACCCGGATCGCTCCTGCGCCGACCGTTTGGCGTATCCGTATCCAGGAAGATCAACAAGGTAGAATTTTCCGTCCACATCGTAAAAATTGATGGTGACGGTTTTTCCGGGCGCTGCGGAAACTCTGGCGAGACCCTTTCTCATCAGCAATTTATTGATGAGACTGCTTTTCCCCACGTTGGACCTGCCGGAAAAGGCGACGTGGGGAAGGGAATCTTTCGGAAATTGCGATACCGTTCCCGCCGACATGCGGAGTATGACGTTGTTCAGATTGATTTTTGCCATGGGATACCTCCGTAGTCTTTTTAGATCAACGCCTGTTTCAAAACATCCTCCGCGTATTTGCAGCAGACGAAGTGTACTCCTTCCAAAACCGCGTGGTCCACATCCAGCAGATCCTTTCGGTTATCCTCAGGGATAAGCACGGTGTGTACGCCCGCTTTGTAGGCTGCCATTGCCTTCTCTCTCAGCCCTCCGATGGGCAGAACCCTGCCGTGAAGGGTGATTTCACCGGTCATCGCCAAATCCTGTTTTACAGGTCTTCCGGTGAACTCGCTGACCAGCGCTGTAAAGATGGCGCATCCTGCGGAAGGACCGTCTTTGGGTGTGGCTCCCTCCGGGAAGTGGATGTGTATATCCTTTTCTTTTGAGAAATCGTCGGGCAAATCCAATTTTTTGGAGTCTGAGCGCAGGCAGGAAAGGGCGATTTGCGCCGACTCTTTCATCACATTCCCAAGGTTTCCGGTGCATTCGATTTTGCCGTTTCCGGGCATTGACACCGCCTCCACACGCAAAAGTTCTCCTCCTGCTTCGGTCCACGCAAGCCCGTTCACGACCCCCTTCAACGGCGCGTTGTAGACGTGTTCGGGAAGAACCTTTTCATGTCCCAGATAATCGGAGATATTTTTGTCGGTAACTCTCTGCGTTTTCATGTCCTTTTCAACGATGTTGCGCGCTGCTTTTCTGCAAATGGCGGCGATGTTGCGTTCCAGATTTCTTACACCCGCTTCACGGGTGTATCCGGAAATGATGGCGTCAATGGCGCTGTCCGTGATCTGCAGTTGTTTTGAAAGGATTCCGTGACGCTTGCGTTGACGGGGAATCAGATGCCGTTTGGCGATTTGTATTTTTTCTTCCGCCGTGTAGGAAGCCAATTCGATGATTTCCATTCGGTCGATCAGTGCCGGCGCGACGCCTGAAAGGGAATTGGCGGTGGCGACGAACAGGCAATCGGATAAATCCACCGGAAGTTCTACGAAATGATCGCGAAACGCCTTGTTTTGCTCGCTGTCCAAAACTTCCAGCATGGCGGACGCGGGATCACCTCTGCCGTCGGAGGACATTTTATCGATCTCGTCGAGAAGAATCAACGGGTTATTGACCTTCGCCTGAATGAGTGCACTGATGATTCTGCCGGGCATTGCCGCCACGTAAGTTTTTCGGTGTCCCCTGATGTCGGCCTCGTCCCGGACGCCTCCCAGGGACACGCGCACGTACGCTCGGTTCAATGCTTTTGCAAGAGAGATGCCGATGGAGGTTTTTCCTACGCCCGGAGGGCCAACAAGACAGAGCGTCTGATTTTTCAGATGCGGGTTCAATTGGCGGGCAGCGACAAATTCCAGAATGCGCTCTTTGACCTTCTGGAGCCCGTAGTGATCCTTTTCCAGAATCTCCGAAGCTTTCGCTACGTCGGCACGCTCTTTGGAAGAAGCGGTGAAGGGGATTTCAAGGACGGTATCCAAATAACTTCTCTGAACTGAAGCCTCGGCAGAGGCATAGGGAGTTTTGGAGAGTTTGCCCACTTCCTTGATCAACTTTTCCTCTACCTCTGTCGGCAGCGCCGCTTTTTTGATTTTTTCGAGATATTCGCTGGATTCCTCATCGTCCTCGTCCATCCCCAGTTCTTCTTTGATGGCGCGTAGTTGCTCCTTGAGATAGTATTCTCTCTGATTTTCTTCCAGAGCTGCGCGCACTTTTCCGTGAATATAAAGATCTTCCTTTACAATGGGAATCTCCTCTTCCATCGCTCTGTTTACCACCGAAAGACGGCGAACGGCGTCCTGTTCTGCAAGAACCTGCTGCTTGTGCTCAAAACTTACAAGAAGCGTGACAGCAATACTGTCTGCAAGCATTCCGGGAGTGGAAGATTTTAAAATGGCCTCTTTCACTTCGTTTGTCCCTGTAGGCAGAAGATCCGCAAGCGCTTCCATAAGGCGCAGTGTTTCCCCATACACCGGGGCATTGCGCATGTTTTCAGCCGAATCGTTTGTACTTTCCAACGGAAGAAGAGACGCGAGCGGCGCGTCATTGGAAATAGATACCATTTCGGCGCGCGTAATTCCGGACGCCGTTACCCGCAGAAATTTTCCTTTCTTTTCTACATCGCTTAAAGACGCCACGCATCCTACAGCGTAAAGATCGGAAAGGCAAATAGGCGGGGCCTGCTCTGGATTTTTCAGTGTCACAAGAAAGATCTTGCCGTCGAACCTTTGAGCAAGGGAAATTGTTTCCAGATCTATTTCCGATTGCAGTTCCAACTTTATGGGAACACCGGGAAAAGCCACGATGCCCCGCAGTGCAAGAAAAGGAAGGACAATGGAATGTGTCTCATTTTTAGAATTTGCCATGCTTTCTATATACCTCGTGTTGACCGGACGGTCGAATGTTCATTTTTTATGCCAGTTTCGTACTTTATAGAGTATGCAAAAAAACTCAAGTATAATTATAGCACAGTTTTGCCGTCTTTTCAAACATTTTTTTTAAATTTTCTCATTTTTTTAGGACGCTTAGAATTCTTTGCGTGCAGAGAAGGTAAAAAACTAAAAAGAACAACGCAGGTACGAAAAGGAGACTTTTTTCAAATCTCTGTTCCTTGTGAAGAATTCACCGCGAGAAGCAGTACGTTTTTATGTCGCGAAAACCCGACGGGGGGACGAATGGGATGAGAAACCGGACTTTCATGCTTTGAGATTTTTTATGTTGTTGTGATGAAAATTTTTGCTCGAAGCGGTATTTTTTTTGTCGTATGTATTGCAATTTTTCGGAATGTTTGGTATAATGCCCTCGGTATAGACTGCGGAATGGGGAATAGGAGGATATGGATTCGTCAAATCAGACGGACGCGGGAAAACGGGAGAAACCGATCGCAAAGTCACAGGGTCGTAAGAAGAGGGCATGCGTATAGACGACTGCAGCGTTTTCCGGAGAGGGAAAGGAACAGTATATGACGGAATTTTTGACCGAAAGGGACAAACGGACTTGTTATTGCGCGGAAGTTACAGAAAAATATATCGGCGATGAAGTCTGCGTGATGGGTTGGGCGCAGAGACAGCGGGATCTGGGCGCTCTGATCTTCATTGATCTCCGAGATCGAACGGGAATCGTGCAGTTGGCCTTCGATGAGAACAGCGACAGAGAAATTTTCAGCAAGGCGTTCGGTGTTCGCGCTGAGTACGTGCTGGCAGCGAGGGGCGTAGTGCGTCCCAGGGGTGAAGGAGCGATCAATCCCAATCTTCCCACCGGAAAAATTGAGATTTTCGTAAAGGAAATGAAAATTCTTTCTGCGGCGCAAACTCCTCCTTTCGAGGTGTCGGATACCAGACGTGTCAAAGAAGAAACGGCTTTAAAATACAGATATCTGGATCTGAAACGGCCGGAACTTCAGAGAAACATGAAGATGCGTCACGATATTGCAAGGGTTATAAGGCAATATTTTTATGAAAACGGGTTTTATGAGATTGAGACGCCGATGATGATCAAATCTACGCCCGAGGGCGCGAGGGATTACCTGATTCCTTCAAGAGTACACAAGGGTTGTTTCTATGCGCTTCCCCAGTCCCCTCAAATTTACAAGCAGTTGCTGATGCTGGCGGGATTTGACCGATATTTCCAACTTGCACGCTGTTTCCGCGATGAGGACCTGCGCGCCGACAGACAGCCGGAGTTTACACAGATCGACATTGAAATGTCTTTCGTCACTCAAGAGGATATCATGAAGATCAATGAAGGATTGATCGCCAGAGCCTTCAGAGAGGTATTGGGCATAGAAATTCCTCTTCCCATGAAAAGAATGACCTATGCGGACGCCATGAACCGTTATGGAACCGACAAACCCGACACACGGTACGGTATGGAATTGCAGGATCTTTCCGAACTGCTGAAGGACTCATCTTTCCCGGTTTTCTCTTCCGCCATTGAATCGGGCGGCTCTGTTCGAGCGATTGTCGCAAAGAACGCAGCATCTGTGCTCACAAGAAAGGAAATGGACAAACTGACCGAACACGCGAAGGGCATTGGGGCTCACGGGTTGGCATACATTCGATGGGTGGACGATTTGCCCACATGTTCCTTTGCGAAGTTCACAACAGAGGAAGAACTGAATGAACTTGTCCGGGCTTTGGGTATGGAGAGAGGCGACGCGGCGATTTTCTGCGCCGACAAAAACAAAGTGGCGCTTCCCGTTTTGGGGGCCATACGCACGATTCTTGCCCGTAAATTGAATCTGATACCCGAAAAGCAATATGATTTTTTGTGGATCACGGAGTTTCCTTTCTTTGAGTGGAATGAGGAAACCAATCACTGGGATGCAATGCACCATCCTTTTACCATGCCCTTGGAGGAATGCTTACCGTATCTGGAAAGCGATCCGGGGAAGGTGCGCGCGCGTTGTTATGACATGGTGCTTAACGGCGTAGAGTTGCTTTCCGGTTCGATCAGGATCACCGATTGGACTTTACAGGAGACGATGTTCAGAGCGTTGGGACTCACTCCGGAAGATATAGACAGAAAATTCGGATTCCTTGTGGAGGCATACAAATACGGCGCGCCGCCTCACGGTGGATCGGCTATGGGATTGGACAGATTGGTTATGGAGATGTGCGGCGAGGACAGTCTGCGCGATGTTGTTGCCTTTCCGAAGGTTCAAAATGCCTCCGAACTGATGTCACAGTGTCCGTCCCGCGCGGAACCGTCGGATTTGGCAGCGCTGGGCATTTCGATTACAGAACCGGAGAAAAACGCCGAGAAAGGATAAAAAAGAAACATTGTCTCTTTTCGGCATGGAAGATCAATTTTTTCAATGAAAAAATCATATATTAAAAAAAATATATAAAGAGAGGAAAATTACGATGAAAAAAATTGTGGCTTTGTTTTTGGCTGTTATGACAGTTCTGTGCATTGGGACGTTCACTGCTTTTGCGAAGAGTGACAGTATCGGTGCAACTGACAGCAACGGCAGAGTGGTGATCTCCTCGGTGACGACAGCCGGCTTTTTGAATTTCGGTGAGATTAACGCTCCTGAAAATGTTTTGGACATGGATCAATCGACGGTGACCGGTTCCTCCTACAACGCCGGTGTACAGCAGTCGGTTACTCTTCATTTTGCGGAACCTGCTCTCATCTGCGAGGTTTTTGTACAGTGCAAGGATGAGGGAGGAACCACCAATGAGGATAACTCTCGCGGCACCTATACGATCTATGCCTATAACGGTGGCGTCGAAACCAAATTGGGCGTTATGAAAGCCAGAACCGGCACCGACGGAGGTGAGACGCTTAAACTGGATACGCCTGTAGAGGCGGATTCTGTGATGATCGTCATTACTTCCTGGGAGGGAACGAACTGGGCATGTGTGGCTGACGCTTATGTTGTGGCGGAGTCTAACGGTAAACCACCGGTGGCAGAAGAGAAAAGGGTGACGGTGGATCACGCGGAATCCTCAGGATTTTTAAATTTTGGAACTGTCAACGACCCTGCAAATATCTTAGATATGGATCAAAATACCTGTACGGGTTCCACGTTCAACGCGGAGGTAGAACAGTCCGTAACGCTTGTGTTTAAGGAAAAGACAGCGATAGAGAAGGTGTTCGTGCAGTGTAAAGACGAGGGAACCACCACCAACGCTGACGGAACCAGGGGAACTTACAGACTTTACGCCATTCTTGACGGAAAGCAAACTGAAATTGGTGAATTGAAGGCCGTGACAGGAACCGACGGGGGCGATACGCTGTCGCTTGCCAACCCGGTTGAAGCTGATGCCATAAAGATTGTGATCACCTCTTGGCAGGGAAATTTGTGGGCAAATGTTGCCGATGCGTATGCTGTTCCGGCGTCCGGGGAAATGCCTCCTCAGGGCGGTGAAAATACGGGATTTTTGATTCTGCTTGCGGTGGTTGCGTTTTCCGGCGCTGCTCTTACGGTTTTAAAATATTTAAAATACGAGAAGAAATACTGATAAATTACAGGAATTCATACGCGGGCTGCCGCACACAGTGCGGCAGCCCGTATTTGAAAACACGCCCTTTTTCATGTTCCGCATTTGAGGCGTTATTTCCTTCTCTTATCCCGAATTTGTTTTTGAATGGTTGACTGTATGCAGGGCGCAGTCAGTCAAAAATGAATCGAGTTTCACCGGAGACGGCGCAATTCAACGGTGCCGGCGGTACAGCCGGGTTTGAATGCTTCTACAAAAATTTTATCACTTAAATTCGATGATAAATTCGATGAAGATGAATGTGACATGAAGTCCTGAAACTGGGAGGGAATGTATGAAACAATTGTTTAGAAACGCTTTGGAAGAAACATCCGAGGCGCAGAGGGCGGTTCTTGTATCGGTGTTTCCCAAGAATGAGAGTCCGTCGGCACGGGAAGCGAGTCTTTCGGAACTTGTAAGACTTTTGGAAACGGCGGGAGGAACGGTGTATGCAAAACTGATTCAATGCAGAGATCATCCTGAAAACGCCACCTATCTCGGAAGCGGCAAAATCAAAGAACTTTCCGCACTTTGCACAACGGGTGGGGTGAGTCTTGTGGTGTGCGACGACGAATTAACCCCCACGCAGATCAAAAACCTTGAGGATTTGCTGGACGGTGAAGTGCAGGTTATTGACCGCTCCAT
>CANQNM010000015.1 GCA_947625265.1 uncultured Clostridia bacterium | reverse complement strand
CGGCGTGGGTATACTGCCCCCCATTTTCCCGAAATCCTGGACAATAACCGCCAAGATATCCGGGGAAGGGCAGACCATGATCATAGGAGGGCGAGAAGAGACGAAACACTTTTCGCTCTTTATCCCATAGAACGTCATAGGCGCGGTTGATGGCAAGAAGACTTTTTTTATCTTTTTTGACAAAAACGGCGAAACTCTGGGGTAATAGATCAATTGCACAATAACTGTCTCCTTTTTTGCCCAACGGCGTGCCGTTTTTGAAGAATGCCCGAAGGTACTGTCCGTCAACGTAGCAGTTTTCCAGTGCGTTTTCACATTCCTTTGCCGCTTCTTCATATCTTGCCTTTTGATCCGGAATGGCGTAAGGCAAAAATTTCTGAAGGGTGAGCAGGAGGAATTGGGTGAGCCACACGCTTTCCCCTCGAACTTCTGAAAGTCCGTCATTCCAATCGCAACTTCCCATCCGGCATAATCCCCGTTCGCTTCTGCTGTTGAGCGCAAGGTCGATGGCACGAACGCAGTGAAAATATAAACTTTCGACTCTCTCGGTTTTTTGTGGCCGTTCATAGCGCTCTTTTCCCTCTTCAAGCGCAGGTGAGGAGAGATAACAGATTTTCTTTTCCATAATTTCCCGGTCATTGGTGGCGTCCAAATACTTGGAAAGGGCATATGGCAACCATAGAAAATCATCGGAGCACTCAGTGCGTACTCCGGCATCGTTCGACGCAGGAAGAGCGGTGACTCTGTGCCACCAATGCTGAACATTTCCCTCGGTATACTGGTGACGCGCGGAACGGTACAACTGATTTCTCAGAATCGAGGGATCGTACGGGAGCATGGATAGGCAATCCTGTAGTTGATCCCTGAAGCCGTATGCGCCTCCCGGCTGGAAAAAACCGGTTCTTCCATAGATGCGGGAAGTCAGAATCTGGTAGGGTATAAAATAGTTGAGCAGAAGATCCGTTCCACCGTTGCCTGTACGGAAATAAAATGACGAGAAAAGCGAGGCATACTGTTTTTGGTATCGCTCAAAAGCGTGAAGAATGTCCTCCGCACTCTTAAAACGGTCATGCACGTGATAGAAACATTTGTCGTTTTTCAGATTGACGGTTCCCAGCAGATAGAAAAAGGTGACGGTTTCTCCCGGGGCGACAAACGCCTCGTTGGAGGAGGTGGTGAGATACATTCCGAAATCGTGTTCATACAGGGAGACGGTTCGTTTAAAAAATTGGGTATCTCCCGCAGTGTGCTCGCTGATCATTCCGTCATAAATTTTGTTCAGAGTCGGAAGAATTTTATATTTCGGAACGACGTGCAATTGAGTGGGACTGCAATTTTTTATCCGAAGGAGGGTCAATTTTACGGGAAGTTTGTCATCCACCCCGGTCATCAGACAATACTCAAGACTTTGAACTTTTCCTTTGTAGGTGGCGCAGTCTCGTCCAAAGTGTACGTTTTGAGCGGCGTCACACAGGTCGCATTCCCCATTTTCCAGAAGAAGCACCAGTTTTTCTCCCTGAAGTCCCCGGAATTCATCTCCGGAAAAGGGAGTCAAACGCAGTTCCCCGGAATTTCGAAACCAGGTGAATCCCAAAGATCGATCTGTCAAAAGAGTGCCGAACTGATGTGAACAGTAGATCATGGAATACGGGCTGAAAGGTGCTCTTTTTTTATCGGGAGCAAATCCTTTTTCAGTAAAACTTCCGCAGGGAAGTTTCAGAATTTCCGGGAAAATGTTTTCCTTTTCAGCGCATTGTACGACAGAAAGAGTGAGGTGTTCTTCTTCTGTCTCAAGTTGGCCGAGAAACTGTTTGGAAAGCCCCGGCAAAATGCAGTTTTCATCGACCGAAAGACATACCGTGGAGAATGAGGGCAGAATACGGCGTGCGTTTTCGTCAAACAGCAGATGCACGCCGCCGCGTTTGCTCAGTCTGCTCCCCCCGACACTGGAAGTAACCAGTTCTTCCAGTTCTTTTTTTGCGGGAGAAAAATAGTGTTCTTCTTCAGGACGCCACAACACAAGATCACAGCGTACTCCACCCCCCGAAAGAAGCGCGTGGGCGCGCAGCAGCAGCGACACGGTCTTTTTTTGGCTTTCCGACAACTGTTTTTCGGGAAGAAAGAATGTGAAAATGGGATCGTCGCCTGATATGGCATAACGCCATAGCGCTTCAATGGAGAAGCATGGAAGGGATATGGTTGATCGGCGAACGCCGTATATTCCCTTTAAAAGCAACGAACAGCAGTCGAGAACTGCCTTTTCCGGCCGTTCTCCGTGAGGATATCCTAAAAATTTCTGTTCGTTCATTTTTCTGAAAAAGGACTTTCCCTCATTTTGCGCGCGGATCTCACGGACGGTTTTCAGCGCCGACTGACGTTTGGTTGAGGCAACGGTTAGAAGATCAAGGTCAAAACTTTCTTTTCCAAAATTTCTCCGAATGCAGACATAGGGTTTCCGACAGGGACCGCAGATTCCTGCCAGTTTTGTTTTGGCAAGATGCTCAGCGGAGGGCAGATCGTCGGCCCTCGATATAAACTCAAAGGGTCTGCCGTCCAGAAATGCAAAGGCGAGATGAAATTCTTGCTCCCCCTGTTTTGCGGCGCGCTTCTTGAAAAGAAGGATGTGTTCCTCCTGCAGGTATTCCGACTCCACAAGCAACCCTGCGAAAGCCGGATGACTGCGGTATTCACCGGAAGAACAGAAGAGCAGCGGACTTTGAAAAAATATCGTTCCTCCTGGATTTTGTCCTTTTCCTTCAAGGTGAAAGAGCCAGATTCCGCTTTCTGAAACAAGAATGCGTACCTGAAATGAGAGAGATTTTTCCTCGTAAGCATACCCCAGTCTTTTTCCGTCAAAGAAAAAACGGTTACAGGAGGAGAGATCAACATGGAGACCGCCGGAAAAAACCGATATGTCAAAGGAATTTGCGGCGTCTGGCGGAGGGGTGAGAAGAAGATCCTGAAAGGTGAGACTGATCTTTCCGTCTCCTGAAGCGCACACGCGCGTGGAACCCCTGTATAGAAGAGCTTTGTCTGCAATTTCTCTTACGGACGATCCTTTTTGGAGGGGACCCGAAAGAAACGGAATGCGGGGAAGTTTGGCAGTTTTGTGCACGAAGGTTTTGGAAATCGGTGCGTCCGAAGGAACGCGCTCTTTCAGCAGTTCGGTTGCGGCATCCATCCTGCAATCGGAGAGCAGACGTTTTACGAAAATCCGGTCGCAGCAGGCGTTGGCAATAGCGGTGATGCTCATGCCCACATGATGGGACATATAGTTTCGGATAATGGCGCTTCCCCTGCCGACTCTTGAGGCGGTAAAGTCCATGGCCTCATAGAAACCGCATTCGCCGGTCAATCCCCGTTCCGACATTTTTTTCAAATTGGACAGCGCCATGGAAGGGGAAAGACAAAGCGTCAGGAATGTCGCGTAGGGTGCGACCACATCCTGCTCCTTGGCGGTAGGGTCCAAAGCAAGCGTCTGGGAGCCAAAAGCCCTGTATTGATAGTTCATTTGATCGTCAAAGGCAAAATAACAGGATTCGGATCTTCCCCAGATGCCGTCTGTGCGGTCGCGCTCCTGTTCAAAAAGGGCGAAACACAGCGCTTCATACAGAAGGGTGTTTTTGTACAGTGGAAGAAAGAGCGCCGGCATAAAAAATTCAAACGCGGTGCCGGAAAAAGAGAGAATGCCCATGTGTCCGTCCCGAACGGTTACCGGCCTGCCCAGCCTCCTCCAGGAAGACAGAGGGATCTGTCTTGTAGCAATGGCGTAAAAATAAGCGCTGCGCGCCTCGCTTGCAAGAAGATCATAGCAGTTTTCGCCCGCCTTTTCTTCAATGGGATCGTACCCAATGAAGAGCAATTCTTTTTTTTCGTTGTACAGAAAGGAAAAATCCATGGGTGTGAGCAGGCGCTCCATGTCCTCGCGCAGATTTTTTGCGCGAACGTCGGAAGAATCATTCAGCGCGTTTTTCACGCAAAGAAGCGCCAGCGCCAAATTGCCGCTGTCCACCGTTGAAATATAGGGCGTGCCCAGAATGTCAAGGGTTTCGGTGGAATACCAATTGTAGAGATGCCCACGGTATTTGGGAAGAATTAAAAGTGTGCCCACAGTATCGGAGAGACGTTTGTACATTGCGTTTTCATCGATCAGGCCAAGATCGTGCATGGAAACCACCGATGTGAGATAGAGGGCAATATTGGTGGGAGAGGTGCGGCGCGCCAGGGCGGCAACGGGATGTTCCTGATAGTTGTCCGGAGGTAAAAAGTGATCCGAGGCCGTGACGAACCGCTCAAAAAAGGAAAAGCCGTCCGACGCGTATTTTAACAGTAGAGCACGCTGTTTTTCGCTGATTTCTTTCTTGTCCTTATACGGACGCGAGAGGAGCAGGGCGAACAGAGGAAAGAGAATGAAGGAAAGAGCAAAAAGCCGAACAATTCCTCCTTCGGAAAAAACGAGCATGACGACGCCGACGAGCAGAGAGGGAAGAGTTTTACGCACATAAAGTAAAAACTGTGCGCCCAAAGAACCGTGGGCATATTTTCTGTCGCTCTCTCCCGCGGTGGTCCATTCCAAAAGTTTCTTACCGGATATAAGTGTCCGGTATAAAACGCGCACAGCGGCATCTAAAGACAGTTGTGCGCTGTAGCACAGGGAACAAAGCGCCCAGGCGGTTCGAAACAGTCCCTGCCATACATTCTGAATGACAGTGGAATAAAAGCGTCTGCCCACAAAACGGACGGTCAAGAGAAGATTGCATATCAGGGGAAAGAGGAGGTATGCAAAGGAGAAGAGCAAAAAGACGGCGCAGGTTGACTCAGAAAGAAGAGTCGAAAAGAAAAGGGCAGAAAGAGAAAAAATCGGAGTGACGGCTCTGGCTACATTGGAGAAGATCATAAATTTTGACAGAGTGTCGATGGGGTTGCGCGTCTTCTTTTTTCCTTTTTCGCTTGAAGGAAGAAAGCGGAAAGCAAAGGGAAGCGTTTGAAAGTCGCCGCGCAGCCAACGGTGTTGCCGATTGTAAAACGAAAGCGCGGAGGAAGGACAGGAATCGGTCAGAGGAAGTTCCGATAGATATCCGCAGCGCAGACGCGTTCCTTCCAACAGATCGTGACTGAGGATTCGTCCCTCGGGAAAAGCGCCGTCGATGACTTGGTAAAAGACATCTACATCGAACATTCCCTTTCCGCAAAAAGCTCCTTTCCCAAAAACCGTCTGATAAAAATCAAATACGGCGTTTTGGTAACTGTCTGTTCCCCCCGTGCCGGACATGAGCATTGAAAAAGGGGATTTTCCGGCCGATTCCACTGTTGTGATCATTCTGGGCTGTAAAACGCCGTAACCTTTTACCACAACGCCGTCTTTTACAACCGGAAGGTTTTCCGGATGGCGCATGGTGGCGTAAAGTTTGGACACGGCGCCAATGGAGAGATCCGTATCGGCGTCAAGAGTCAAAATATACGATGTCTTTTGTAAAATATCGGGGGAGGCAACAATCCGTTTAAAGGAGGTGGGCTTTCCCTTGATCAGTCTGACAAGTTCAATGAGCGCGCCTCTTTTCCTTTCCCAGCCCATGTAGCGCTTTTGCGTTGAACTTTTGATGCGTCCTCTTAAAAAAAGACAGAACCGTTCCGGAAATTCGGCGTTCAGTTTTTCTATTTCCGAAACGGCTGTTTCTTCCAGGTCGTCGTCATCGGCGCGGTGCGGACGGTCGTGCTCGCCAAAGTCCGCCAGAAGACCGAAAGAGATATTCTGTTCGGGGTTTTGAAGGAGCATTCGTTTGAGCCGCAGACATAGTTTGTGGATTTCTTTCGGGTCGGTGAGCAAAACCGTCACAGTCACGAGAACCGGATGTTCAATTTCACGGCTTTCCAATTTTAAAATGGGCGTGGGCGATTGGACAAAGGATGCTATGGTGCATACAGTTTCGTAGGAAAATGTGAAAATCGGAAGAAGCAAAATGAGCATGGGTATAAATCCGCAGAAGAGGAAAACAAACGCTGAAAAAAGAATGGGCAGAACTATGAGCAGCGCCGTATAGGTGCGGGTAATCCTTTTTTGCCTTTTTTCGAAAAAATCTCTGTCAATCAGGCGTGCGCCTTCTCTGTCTGCGACTTTGTGCTTTTTTGAAAAACGGTAGACGCCGTTTTTGATGTGCTCCCTGCTTTCTCTGTCACAGTCCCTATAGCAAAGAAAATTCCGTTCGGAGAGGGTTTTATCCACCGCGGAATAGGTCAGGTATATTTTTTCAAAATCCAGTTTCTCTAAGTGTGATATATACACAATTGAAAAATCAATGCATTTTTTCTTGTCCTGATCTTTTCGGTGCCCGTACAACCACCGAATCAATGCCATAATAAAAGCATCCTCAAGAAGATGCAGGAGAGTATCCGAAGGAGGGGAAGCGGAAAAACAGTCGGCAATAAACTTTTCAAGAGAAATTTCATCTGAATTTTCGACGCTCTTGCAAAGAAACTCATCCTGGAGAGTGCACAGAAAATCGGAAACTTCCTTTTTTTTCATGTTTTTGTTATCGGCTGCTCTCGATCCCCGGCGCATGAACGGGTAGTGCTCCCTTAACATCGGAAAACTGTGCAAAACAGCTTTGAATTGACGGTTGCCCTTCATCTTCATAAAGATATCCCTTTCCGCATCTGCATTGCCCCTCATTGGGCACTGCGTTGAAGATTTTCCCATAGTCTTTCCAAAAATATGAAAAATATTCCATTGTAGGGGAAAGGGGTTGAAAACAGGAATTCTTTTTCCTGTACCGTTGTAAATTTAGAAATGTGTTCAAAAATCCTGACGCCGGTATTTTGGGGGCTGTGCCCCGGGCGGCATATAGGAAGTTGAATTTTTTGGGAAGGTTTTTAAAGATGTCTTAACTACAGAATGTTGAGGGAGATGTTTTGGAAAAAATGTTATTTGCGGGGGGTATTTTTCCTGTTTGTAAGGTCGGTTCCACAGCGTTTCGACACCGTAAGGGCTTTGAAGAGAAAGCAAACGGCGGGCGGGCGCCGTTTCTTTGAATGCCCAGTTTTGTAATCCCGTGGGGTGAGAACAGACCTTTCCTTCTTTTGCACCGTATTCTTCCGCCAACGTTTTCGTGGCGAAAAAGAAATTTTGGGTGCTGTTTTGTGTTTCGTCAAGTTTTTGTTTTATAATCGGTCCGTGAACACCCAGATAGACATTGGCGTTTTCGTCGGGAGTAAAGACTTCCAAAGAGGATGATGAGAAATAGGAAAGGCGTTTTTGGAAAATGAGAATGTCAAAGGAGAGAACCGGGTGGGTGGAACGTTTGAGATACGCGCGTTTGAAATTTGAAAGAGTGATATTTGGAAGACCGCATACCTCCTCATCCGATTGATAGGTCACTGTTTTCACACCGTATTTTTTTGCGGTTTCCAAAAGGACTTCATACAGTCCCTGTTCATTTTCGTTTTCCTCGAAAGGAAGGGGCAGATAAAGCGTTTTAGGGTAGTAGTTTTCGCACAGATAGATAAAACTCTGCACATGCCGTTGGTGATAATGCGTAAGCAGCAGTTTGTCAGGCGTATGGTCGCCTGTTTGTTCCTTCAACAGATCCACGGCGATTTTCAGATTTTTCTTGCTACCGTCCGACAGGTCCACAAGACAACTTTCTCCTTTCTCACAGACGATGAGAATGTCGTTTTTACCGTTTACCGAAGTGAGAACTGTCTGTTTGCCGAATTGGTGAGGAAGAACCGCAAGTACAGAAAGAAGCAGATAAAAGATAAGGAGCAGTCCGGCGCGCTTTTTCCGTTTGCTCTTAAGGAAGAGCGCCAGGGTGAAAACTGCAAGGAAAACGGCGAGCGCGATCGCCGCAGGATTGGTGAAATCTGTATATAAATCTTTGATGTACCGTGCAAGGGACGCCATTGATTCGAAAAGCGAACACAGCAGCGAAAAAACTTCGGAAAGAATGTGCGAAAGACCGGGAATCGGCCATAGGAGCAAAAGAACGGGAATAAAATAAAGGAGCAGTGACAAAAACGGGGTAAAAAGCAGGGTTGAGAGAGGCGCGGCAACCGACATTCCGTCAAAAACGAAAAGTGAAACCGGCATAACCGCGACTTGTGCGGCGACAGATATCCCCAAGGACTCAAACAGCGCGCGGTACAGGGCGTATTTATCCCGGGTGACACGCCGTTCCCTTGAATACGCGCTAAAAAGCAAAATGCTGCAGGTGGCAAGGAACGACATAAGAAATCCGCAATCCAAAAGCGAAAAGGGCGAAAAGAACACAATGAGCGCACCTGAAAAAAGGAGAGATGTGCCGCTGCTGTTTTTTTCATCGAGAAGACAGGCTGTAAGATAAAAAATCAGCATAATTCCGGCGCGTACTACCGAAACCGCAAATCCGCACACCGTCATGTATGTAAGCACAAAAAGAATCATGACGGCGCAGCGCGCCTTCATGGCGAGTTTCAGTCGTTTGAGAATGAAGGAAATAAAGGCACTAAGAACCGAAAGATGCAGACCGCTCACAGCCAGCATGTGGGAAATGCCCAGCGTGCGCATATCTCTTTTCAGCGTGTCGGGCATGAATCCCTTGTCTCCAAGAAGGAGCGCGTGGATCATTGCCTGAGGCAGTCCTTCGGCATGGGAAGCGATGTATTCTGAAAGTTCGCGGCGCACGGTATACAAAAGTTTTCCGGGGACGCGCGCCTGTTTTCCGGTGTATTCCAGATTGGAACCATCGCATGCAGCAAAAATTCCTTTGCTGCGATAGTATGATGCGCTGTCGAAAGTTGGATCGGTGCTTTTCGGAGATGAAAGAGTTGCTTGCCCTTTGAAATATTCATACATGCCCGGTTCATCGTCCGGAGAAAAGGTGACGAGAATACTTACGCCGAAAACTCTTTTTCCGTCTAGCCGTGTGATTTTCATTTGATACATGGAGGAAAAGGAGACAGCATAGATCTTTTCTTCCGTGTATCCCTCCAGTTCCACGGTTTCTCCTTCCTGTGCAAGGTGGCGCACGGGCGCTTTAAAAAGGTCGTAAGATACGAGAGTGACGGTTAAAGACAGCGCAATGGGAATAAGAAGTGAGATCAATACTGTGCAGACCGTTTTTACACGGGGAAACTTTTTTCTCGCAACGGCGGCAGCAGGCAGGAATAAGAGCACGCAGGCGAGAAGAACGCATTTCAAAATGCTTGGAGCAAGCAGAAAAACTGCGGTAAAAAACAAGAAGCAAAGGCAGCTGCATCCCAGAATATGTGTTTTGATCACGGGCGTAAGTTTCTTTATCAAACGGGACATCACATTCGGTGTTTCCTTTCAACTTTTTTAGACGTCAACGGGTGTTTGGAGCATGAGGCAATTCCGTGAATAAAAAACCGGCCAAAAACGCCCGAACAGACGGCAATTTTTGACCGATAATCTATTGCTTTCCGGAAAACCGTATCCGGGAGCATGGGATGAAGGCGCAGGGCCGTGATCCAAAAGGATATCGCTTTTCCGATTATTTTGAGACTGCGTCTTTGAGGCATTTTCCGGCTTTGAATCCGGGAGTGACCGAGGCGGGAATGGTGATCTGGGCACCGGTAGCGGGATTTTTGCCTTGGCGCGCCGCGCGTTCTTTGGCGGAAAATGTTCCGAAACCGGTAAGTTGAACGGAATTGCCTTTGGCAAGTTCTTCAGTGATGGTTTCCAAAGCGGCTGAAAGGGCTGCTTCGGCGTCTTTTTTTGTCAGTCCGGTTTTTTCGGCAATTGCAGTTGACAGTTCTTTTTTTGTCATTGTTTGATCCTCCGTAACTTTTTTCAAGTGTGCAATGGCAGTATAGCATATATTTTCATAAATTGCAAATATAAATCCGAAATTTAAACAAATTTGTGAACTACCAACAAAAAGAGGAAGAGAAGTTTTAAGAAAGTTCACGCAATTTTGGTGATTGTGCCGAATGCAGAAACCTCAAACAATAAAATTTAGAAAAATTTTTGTAAAAATTATGTGCCCGTGTCACAGGTGCCCGTCTTGCCCGCCGGCTTTCATGAACGGAAACTGGTTGATTGCGGGATCGCGGTGCATCGCCCAATGCCCTGCGCGAAAGGTATGTTTATTTCGCGGTATTTCCGCTTTGAGTTTCGACAGTGTATCACGGTTTTGGCAGAGAGATACAACAGAAAAACGACATGCAGGAAATTCTGTTCTAATCGATCCGGTTTTGGTTTTTTTCTGAAGAACAAGAAAAAAATTCGGAAAACCACTTGACAAGGAGGCGTGCCTATGGTACAATAACGCAAGTTTCAGGGAAAGGAGAAACACCATGAAAGGAAACGTGCGGGAAATGATGATGCCGATTCCCATGCGCATGTGCACCATGTGCTTCTTTTTGCGCGCAGATTTTCGTGGGTGTTTTTCCGCATAAGCATATACGCCGTTTTGTGTTTTGCTTTGATGAAGGAAGCCCGCGGGCTTCCGTTTTTTTGTTGTCTATTGTCTACGGAATTTACTCCTTCGCTAAGCGAAGGCGCAAGGCAGAGAAAAACGGCGGGATATGTAGAGAGAGGGGAATGTGAGTGAGGATTCGTTTCAAATTTAAAACAAAAATTTTTGCTCATCCGGTGTTTCGAATGTGAAAAAATTTTTAGAAAAGATATTGCGATTGTAAATCGTAAAGTTCATAAGCGGATGAAAAGCGGTATGTGTCTGTAAACGCCAAGTCCCAATAGACGTACTGCTTACAAAAACAGATTCTGATGCCTTTCGGTTACGCTGTGTGCTTCACGGCCGACGTTCTTGCGATAAACCTTATTGTATGCGGTAGGGCTTTGCGGCAATACTGACCGCCGTCATCGACATACCACCGCTGTCCTTTGGCAGAAGTTTTGTTTCGCATCCGCACTGTCAGAACTTTGTTGTACGGCGTTATTTATTTTAAATATTTTTTGTTTTTCAAAGAAAAAAGGAGAATAACTATGAAAAAACCGATTTCTGTATTGTTGATTCTTACATTGATACTGTCCTGCGCGGCGATCTTTTCTTCCTGTTCTTCAAATTCGAAGGAAATCACTATTGCGGTTCCCAACGACACCACCAATGAAGCCAGAGCCCTTTTGCTTCTTGAATCTCTCGGATACATTGAAGTGGATGACAAAGCGGGCTTTGAGGCCACAGTGCGCGATATCACGTCCAACCCTTATAAAATCAAGTTTGTAGAAGTGGATGCGGCGCAGGTACCCAACAAACTGGCGGATGTGGACTATGCGATCATCAATAGCAACTATGCGCTCGCTGCCGGTAAAAATCCTACCACCGATGCGCTGAAAATTGAGAGTTCCTCCTCGGATTATGGCAATATTCTCGCCGTGAAAGAGGGAAACGAGAACACACCCAAAATTCTCGCGCTGAAAGCCGCGCTTGAGAGCAAGGCCGTGGCGGATTTCATCAAATCCCACTATAACGACTCGGTTATCTCTGTGGTTGACAACCCCGGCGACGGCTACGATCCCTCTGTCAATTATGAGGAACTGAAAGGTTCAACCATTACCGTGGCGGCTTCTCCCACACCTCATGCGGAGATTCTCGAAGAAGCGAAAAAAATTCTTGCGGAAAAAGAAATTACGCTGGATATCAGAGAATTCACGGATTATGTTCAGCCCAACAATGTGGTGGAATCGGGCGATATTGACGCCAACTACTTCCAGCACGTTCCCTACCTTGAGGATTTCAATAAGGAGAACGGAACGCATATTGTGAAGGTTTGCTTCGTACATACCGAACCCATGGGCATTTACGGCGGCAAACAGACTACTCTTGACGCTATCAAAGATATCAAAGACTAACGCTTTCAAATGGATGTGGACATCCGTCCGCGTGTTCGGGCCATTGGCGGACTGTATAAAAACAGCCCGCCAGATTGCCGAAAAAGGCAGGAAAAAGGAGTTTTGCAGTCACGTCAAACATGTAAACCGATTCTCTGTTCTTTTTGCCCTGCCATCCGTCCGGACGGTGGAAATGGCGAACAGTCGAAAAGATCGGCGCTGGAAGCCGTATATCCTGAAGCGTATATAAAGTTCCTCAGACTCTGAGAGGGGATCCGATATGATTGAAATAAAGAATTTGTATAAGACATTTGAATCTTCCGAAGGCAGGGTAGAGGCGTTAAAGGATGTCAGTCTGACGATCGGGGACGGAGATATTTATGGAATCATCGGCATGAGCGGTGCAGGCAAAAGTACCTTGGTGCGTTGTATCAACATGCTGGAGCGTCCCACAGGCGGAAGCGTGCTCATAGACGGAAAGGATATGGGGGCGCTCCCGGCAAAACAGCTGCGTGAAGAGCGAAGAAAGATTACCATGATTTTTCAGGGATTCAATCTGCTCATGCAGAGAAACTGCATGAAAAATATTTGTTTCCCGATGGAATTGGCAGGTGTGAAATCGTCGGACGCCAAAAAAAGAGCGTCGGAACTTTTGGAACTTGTAGGGTTGCCCGACAAGGCCAAAGCATACCCGGCGCAACTGTCCGGCGGACAGCAGCAACGCGTTGCAATTGCCAGAGCGTTGGCAACGAATCCAAGAGTTCTTCTCTGCGATGAGGCTACGTCGGCGCTCGATCCAAACACGACGCACTCTGTTCTCTCGCTTATCAGAGATATCAACAAAAAACTTGGGATTACCGTCATTGTCATCACTCATCAGATGAGCGTGGTGCAGGAAATCTGTAACAGAGTCGCCATTCTTGACGGTGGCATGGTGGTGGAGGAAGGGCTGGTTGGCACGGTTTTTGCCAGTCCCGCTTCGGCCGCTGCGAAGCGTCTGGTATTTCCCAACGGCGCGGACGAACTGATCTCCAATCCGGCGTGCGAAAGAAGAATGCGCGTGGTTTTCAACGGCGCACGTACTGCGGGCACGCCGCTCATTGCGACGATGGCTGTAAAAGAAAATATTTTAGCCAACATTCTTTCGGCCGGTACGAGGTGTGTGGATGACAAGGTGTACGGTTCCATGCTTCTTGGCATCCCCGGCGGGGAAGAGCAGTTTGAGAAGGCAAAGACCTATCTTGAAAGCGTTGGCGATGTTCATGTGGAGGGGGTGTGAAGAATGGGTTTTGAGAACATGTTTACCCCTGAAAAATTTGAGAAGGCATGGCAGGTATTTTTGGAAGAAATGCCTTTTGCCGTCTGGGAAACCTTTTATGTGACGATCCTTTCTACTTTCATCGCATTGCTGCTTGGATTGCCGCTGGGAGTACTTCTTGTGACGGGAGAGAAAAACGGCATCCTTCCTCTGCCAAAATGGTTGCTAAACACCATCAATGTGGTGATCAATCTGCTTCGCTCCGTACCCTTTCTTATTTTGATGATTATGGTTATCCCCCTTTCCCGTGCCATTGTCGGCACATCCGTAGGAACTGTTGCCACCATTGTTCCCCTTGTATGCGCCGCCTTTCCGTTTGTGGCGCGTCTGGTGGAGAGCAGTTTGCGGGAGGTCAACCCCAACATCATCGAAGCAGCACAGAGCATGGGAGCATCTCCCTTGCAGATCATTGTCAAGGTGATGATTCCCGAGAGTGTTCCTTCCCTTATCTCCAATACAACCATTGCCGTGACAACGGTTCTGGGATATTCTGCCATGAGCGGAGCGATCGGGGGCGGAGGTTTGGGACAAATCGCCATCAACTACGGGTACTATCGCTATCAGTATCCCACAATGGTGGTCGCGGTGATTCTTCTTATTATCATGGTGCAGATTTTTCAAAGTGTCGGTACACACCTTTCCGTGCGTCTTGACAAGCGCCTGAAGTGACGACGCGGCAATCCGGCGAAAACCCTGCGGCAGTCCTGTGACAACGCACGAAAAACGGAGAGTTTGCATGCGCTTTTTTGCGGGGAAACTAAAACATAAAAGAGGGCTGAACCGACGGTTCAGCCCTTGGGGAAGCGTTTTGTTTCGAATTTTTGTATGGGTAGTTTTACTTTTGGCTCAGTTGATTGTGCCCTGAAAATAGTTTCGGATCCTCTCATAGGGTTTGCTTTCAAAGGGGGAGTCTAACCCGCTTTCAGTGAGGGTTGAAATGAATTCGGCCGAAGCGTCCACATGTGTCAGAGCGGTATATTTCTCGGCGGCTTTTTCAAATCCTTCCTCCATGGCGATCACGTACAATTCGATGGAAGGAATTTTGGAGACGGCGTAACTCAGGTAGTACACCGAGTTTGCAACGATGGCGTAGTGCCAGTAATCTTCCGGCTCAATGGAGAGTGACCCTTTCAAAAATTCGTAGGCGCCCATATCCTTTGCCACATTCACAAATACTTCGTCATAGTCGGCGGTTTTCAGATTGGGATGCGTGTACACATACTGTTCGAAAGCGTCGCAGCAGGTTGCGAGAACAATGGTACAGATCGAATCGAAAAGGTAGTAAGAGGCGATATTGTTGAAGTATTCGGTACTGTAGTTGTCGCTGATATACGACAGATACAGCCATTCGTTCCCTTGGGAATGCACTTCACAGAGATCTATGGATTCAATGGACGCTTCCGAAATGGAGAAGGCGTTGAAGTGCCCTTGTTCGTGTACGTAGGTGAACAGATCCTGACAACCTGGGCCGTAGAAACACACGGGATTTTGATAGTAATTGAGGAAAACGGTGTAAGCGTTGGGCAATCCTCTGGTGTCTGAGGAGGTATGGTAATTGCTCTGCCACTTTTCAAAGGCCGCAGGAAATTCTCCGCCCAATTTTTCGTAGTACGGTTCCAGAATTTCCGGGATGTTCTCAGGGTTCGTCGAGTCTCCGGTAAGTTTGGTCATTTCGTTTATAACGCTGTTCAGTTTTCCGTAACGGCTAAGAGACTTCAGTATACTATTCCCCAACGGAACGATGTAGTTGCGCACATAGTCGTACATTTTTTGCGCGTCTTCCGGTGCATAGTCTCTTCCGTATACATATTCATACGCATAGTCCACATAGTTGTCATATCCGGCAATTTTGGCGATTTCCATGTTTTTGTGGACAATGCTGTAATAAGCATCCGCACTGTGACTCAAAAAGTTTGAGGAACCCTGATCCATAGACTGATAGCGCTGAATTTCAGCGTCAACCTGTTTTTTCAGATTCACGAACTCTTCACTGCTCGTATCGCTCATAAACAGCGCCTTCTCAATTTCTTCCTCGGGCCAGGAGTTGTAAAATGTATTTTTGAGGGAACTTTCATAGATCGTCCGATACATTTTGGTGAGCCTTGTAGAGTAGTCGGTAAAGAGGTTGTTCAAATATTCATAGTCGTCCGAAGTTTTTTGATCCTCAGTGTTCTTGGAGAAGGCGATAAAGGCGAGATTGGCCTGATCCGCCACATAGTATATGTCAGAGAGTTGTTGGGCATAGAGCATCATGAATGTTACGGCTCTTAAGTTGTTGTCGCCTTCCAGAATCTCGTTCATTTTTTCGAAGCGTTCCTCGATCTGATCTTTAATGGACTCGTCGAAATCATAGGACAGAGCGGCGTCCACGTTGTAGTCGTGGGACTTCGACATGGAGGAAAAGAGATACTTCACATCGTTTGCAAATTCGCCAAGATTTTTTATCGCCGTGCATGAAGTGAGCAGCAACAGGTTCACAACCAGCAGAAGGGCGACGATTCTTTTTTTCATTTCAATGTTGCACCTTTCTATATGAAAATTATTCTGCTGCATCTTTCTGTATTATGAGCGCCATGCGTCCTCGCGGCGCAACGTATCGCAGCATTGTCTTCCAATTATAAGGCAAACTCTTGCAATAGTCAATATAACTTTGAAAAATCATGCGAAAAATGGGAGGTGCGTGATCCAAAACCGAATTTTTTAAATTAAAAACGCGGTTTGTCGGAGAGGGACTTGAACATGCTGTACACGAAATCTACTGTTATCCCACGGTTTATGCAAAAATCCCTGCGGGTATTTGCCAAAAGTTGCGGTTACGATTTACGGAGAATTTTCATGAAGATGAAAAGCGGGGATTTTGCGACGGTAATTACATATTCGTTTATCGCGGGTACATGCGTGCAAAAAATTCCCGTGTACGCTCAAGCGGCGGCGGGCAGCGTAAACGACTTTGGGCATAATACATTCTCTTGTCTGTATTTGAGAAAACAGTCGTCGACTGACCGCTTACCGAAAGATAGGAAGTCGGTACATATAAACATTCGATCCGGTATGTGCTGCGCTATTCGCTTTCGCATACTTTGCAGAGTACATATTTTTCAAGTATTGTTTCACGATTTTAAATGCTGTGTGTTGGCACAAAAAGGCGTATTCCTTTTGTGCTTTCCACTCAGCGGAAAGGGATGGTTATTTAAACATGGTCAACATTCTATTTCAAGGGGACTCTATTACCGACTGCAGCAGGAGCAGAGAACTTTCATGGCCCATGGGTTGCGGGTATCCCACCGTGGTTTCTGCGATTCTTGGATCACGGGAACCTTTTAGGTACCGTTTCGAAAACAGGGGAATCGGCGGAGACAGGGTGGTAGATTTATACGCCAGGATGAAGAGGGATATGCTCAATCTTCAACCGGATGTGATGAGCATTCTTATCGGTGTGAACGATGTGTGGCATGATTTAAGCGGAAAAAACGGCGTGAGTGCTCCGAAGTTTGAAAAGGTATACGGAATGCTCATTGAGGAACTTCTGGAGGAAAGGCCGGAACTGAAGATCATGATTTTGGAGCCTTTTGTCTTGCGGGGCAGTGCCACTGAGGCACACTATGAGGACTTTTTTCGTCCTGAGGTGGAAAAACGCGCCCTCGCTGCCAAAAATACGGCCAAACGTTTCGATCTGACGTTTATCCCTCTTCAGGAACTCTTTGATCGAGTTTCACAAGGAAACAAGGAGGACTATTGGCTCGTGGACGGCGTGCATCCCAAAGCCCCAGGACACGGGCTGATTGCCGGGGAATGGCTGAAAGCCTTTGAAAGATTGCATGTGTGACGCGAATGAACCGCAAAACAAATGTTTGAAAGAACATTATAAAAACCGAAAGAAACGGAAGGAAATTTTCAATGACCGAGATTCTATGGCACGGCAGAGGAGGACAGGGGGCGTTTACGGCGGCAAGGCTTTTGGGCGCTGCGTATGCGCTGCATGAAGGACGGTATGCCCTGGCCTTTCCTTCTTTCGGCCCCGAACGTCGGGGCGCACCTATCCGGGCGTTTACAAAATTGGACGCCCGTCCTATTGGCGATCGGAGTGAAATTGAAAAGGCAGACTTCAGCATTTTTTTGGATGACACGCTTTTCGGAGAACAGGCATTTTCCCAATTGAAACCCAATGGAAAAATTCTTTTGAACACCAAAAGGCACTGGGAGGACCCCAAAATTGTTTTTCTGAACGCTGAAGCAATTGCTTTGGAGATTCTGGGACTTTCCATCACAAACACGGTGATGTTGGGAGCGTTTTCCGCTGTTTTTGACGGTATCACGTCCGACGATATCGTCGAGGTTATACATGAAAATATGCCAAAAAAACTTCAGGAAAAGAACATCGCGGCGGCACTTGCCGCAAGAAGGGCAATTTTGCAGGAAAAATGAGGGAGAAAATATTTTTACCGCTGCAAAAGTGTTTCTGAAAGGGAAGAACGACGGACATTTTCGCTTTCGGAGTGCAATGAACGAACGGTAAAAGATATTTAGGAAAGGAATGGTCATGCACATGAAGCCCTGTTTAAGGGAACATATACCTTCAAAATTATCGGAACTTCCCGAGGCGCCCGCCTATGAAGCGGGATACCTTGTGACGAAAAACGCCGGATGGCGAAGCGTCCGTCCGGTGATCGACCGTGAAAAATGTGTGGGATGTCTTCAATGCTACCTCTACTGTCCGGACGGAGTCATTTACCGGAAGGACGGAAAGGTGGCTGTGGACTATGATTTCTGCAAGGGTTGCGGTATTTGCAGAAAGATTTGCAAGTTGGGAGCGATCAAGATGGAGGAGGAACGGTAGTGGCAAGAAAATTTTTATCGGGCAATGAAGCGTTTGCTGAAGGAATACGCCTTTCTAAGCCTCAGGTGATCTCCGCATATCCTATCACGCCCCAGACCATTGTCGTTGAAAAACTTTCGGAGATGGTGGAGAACGGGAGTTTAAAAGCCGAATTTATCCATGTGGAATCGGAACATTCGGCACTTTCCTGCGCTATGGGCGCGTCGGCTGTGGGCGCACGGGCATTTACCGCCACTTCTTCCCAAGGACTTCTGTATATGGCGGAGTGTCTGACGTACGCCGCGGGAGGAAGGTTTCCCATTGTGATGATGAACGCAAACCGGTCAACGGCCCTCCCGTGGAACATTTACGGTGACCAGAGAGATTCCCTGTCTCAACTGGACTGCGGTTGGATTCAGGTGTACGCAAAAGACGCACAGGAGGCGCTGGATCTGGCGCTGATGAGTTATTATGTTGCCGAGCATCGGGAAGTTTCCACGCCGTTTATGGTGAATTTGGACGGTTTTGTTCTCACACATACCTATGAGACGGTGGATGTGCCTACCGAAGAACAGGCAAACCGATTTCTGCCGGCTTTTGAAAGCGATCACAAATTGGATTTGGATCATCCCTGTAATCTTGCGTTTTCCGCCGGTCCTGAACACAACTCGGCCTTCAAGTACAAGGAACATGTGGGGATTCTGAAGGCCAAAGGGGTGGTTGCACAAGCGGAAGAAAAATTTGCAGAAATTTTTGGAAGGGAATACACGGGACTTACCGAGAACTACCGAATAAAGGATGCCGAATATGTTCTTGTCACGCTGGGGAGTATTTTCGGACTTGCAAAGGAAACGGTGGACAGACTTCGAGAAAGGGGTCAAAAAGCCGGATTGATTCGAATCCGCTATATGCGGCCTTTCCCAGCGGAGGAGATCGCAGAGGCAGTGAGAAATGCCAAAGCGGTGGCGGTTCTTGAGAAAGACATTTCTTTCGGTTACGAGGGAACGGTGTATACCAACGTAAATTCCGCGCTGCAAAAGGCCGGAATCAGTTTACCGACCGTGAATTTTATAGGAGGACTTGGAGGAAAAAATATTTCGGGTGAGGATATTGAAGAAATATTTGAAGAGTTGAAAGAGGGATACCGAGGCGTCAAATTCATGGGAATCGGAGGTGACGGACAATGGCGGCGATGACGGTCAAAACACTTTCTGAGGATGAATTTTTTTACGGACACAAAGCGTGCGCCGGATGCGGGGGAAGCCTTGCGCTGCGCATTGCTTTGAAAGTTTTGGGGGAGCGATCCGTGGCGGTTCTGCCCGCGGGGTGCATGTCGGCGGTGGGATTTAATTTTCCCCAACTTTGCTTCGGCAATAATGCCATCATTTCTACTTTTGCGGGAACCGCTTCTATGCTCACCGGAATTGAGGCGGGTCTGCGTGCAAGGGGGATCACCGATTTTCACGCGGTGGGATTCGCCGGAGACGGGGGAACGGCAGATATCGGCATTCAGGCGCTGTCAGGGGCGATTGACCGCAACGACGACATTCTGTATATTTGCTACGATAATGAGGCGTACATGAACACCGGAATTCAGAAAAGTTCTCTTACTCCTTTCGGGGCGAAAACCACCACTACACCTGCGGGAAAAAATATCCGCGGCAATTTGCGCCCGAAAAAGAACATGTTTGAGATCATTGCCGCACACGGTATTCCGTATGCTGCCACCGCGAGCGTGGGGTATCTGGATGACTATATGCGTAAGGTGGAAAAGGCGTCGAAAATCAAAGGAACAAAATATATTCACATCATCGCTCCCTGTCCCACCGGTTGGGGGATTGCCACCGATGAAACGGTAGAAGTGGCCAGGGAAGTGGTAGATTGCGGACTGTGGTATTTGGCGGAATATGAGAACGGAACGTTCATACTCAACCACCGACCGGAACAATTTGAGGATGTGGAACATTATCTGAGAAGACAAAACCGCTTCCGGCATCTTACCGACGAGGATGTGCAGTGGATCAGACATTGCAGAGACGAAAAATGGAGAGCAATTCATGAAAATTTCAAGGAGAAAACTGAACGATGAAACGAGATGCGGCAAACAAATATTGGGATGAAGAACTTGAGACACTTCCAAGGGAAGAACTGGAAAAACGCCAATTGAAGGATCTTAAAGAGATTGTTCAGTTTGCTTATGACCACGCGCCCTACTATAAGCGCACTTACGATGCGGCGGGACTGAAGCCCTCGGATATTCACACCCTTTCCGACATTCAAAAATTTCCTTTCATTGACAAGAAAACCCAACGCGATACGCAGGGAGTCGGTTCCTTTCTTGGGGAACTGTGCGCTGTGCCCGAGGAAGATGTAATTTTTATTTCCACCTCTTCGGGCTCCACGGGAGTGCCCACCATGAGTCCTTTCACAAAGCAGGATTTCGATGAATTTCAAGATACGGAGAGCCGCTGGTTCTGGCAGGTGGGCATGCGTCCCAATGACCGGTATGTGCATGCGTTGAATTTTTCCTTATATGTTGGAGGCCCCGATGTTATCGGCGCTCAAAATCTCGGTGCGCTGTGCATCTGGGGCGGTACGCTGCCCAGTGAGCGGCTGCTGTTTGTTCTGAAAACCTATCAACCCACTGTGATCTGGACAAGTCCCTCGTATGCGTGGCAGTTGGGGGAAAAGGCGCTGAAAAGCGGAATTAATCCCAAAAAAGATCTGAATATCAAAAAAATCATCGTCGCGGGAGAATTGGGCGGATCCATTGAGGCGACAAGGAAGGCCATTGAGGATCTGTGGGGAGCCGAAGTCTATGATTTTTATGGACTTTCCGATATTTTCGGCGCCTGTGCGGCGATGTGCGAGGCAAAAAACGGCCTACATATTGCAGAGAACCACATTCTGGTTGAAACGGTAGACGTGGATACAGGAAAGGTTCTGAAGCCCGGTGAAGTGGGAGAGTTGGTGTTTACAACGTTGAGGAAGCACGCACGTCCTCTGATCCGCTTCCGCACGGGGGATGTGGGTTGGATTGACAATACGCCCTGTTCCTGCGGTAGAACCCATGGCAGAATCCATATAAACGGACGCAAGGACGATATGTTTATTGTTTCGGCGGTGAATGTTTTTCCCAGCGACATTGAGGCAGTGATCAGGGAACTTCCCGGAATTACCGGGGAATATCTTATTCGTGTGTTTGAAAAGGATTTCACCTGCAAATACTCGGTGGAGATTGAAAAAAATGCCGACAACACGGCGTTGGACGAGGAGGTCGCGGCAATGGTTTCCGGCGCCCTCAAAGCGCGCATCGGTGTGAAACCATACAGTGTTACGGTGCATCCCGACGGTGAATTGAACACCCGTTCCGAACACAAAGCCAAGAGAATTATCGACGAACGCAAAGGGCACGGAACGTCCCTTTGAACGACTGCCAAAAAGAAAGGAAGAATAGGCATATGCCCGAACTTTCAAAAAGAACCGAAACTTTCAATCTGTCCCAGGGTTTTCCGGATTTTGACCCCCCAAAAAAGATTTTGGAACGCCTTGCGCAGGTGACGGGGGAGGATTTTCATCAGTATTCCGTCACATGGGGCGCACAGAATTTTCGGGAGGCACTGGCGGAGAAACAATCCCGTCTGATGGGAAGAATCATAGATCCAAACGGAGAAATTGTTGTGACATGCGGGAGTACTGAGGCGATGATGGCCGCGATGCTGACCGTGGCAAATCCCGGTGACAAAGTAATCGTTTTCTCTCCCTTTTATGAGAACTACGGCGCGGATGCCATTCTTTCGGGTGCGAACCCTGTCTATGTTCCTCTCTATCCCCCTGAATTCAGATTTGATCCCGAGGAACTGGAGAATGCTTTCAGGCAGCATCCCAAGGCGCTGATCCTCTGCAATCCGTCCAATCCCTGCGGAAAGGTGTTTACCTATGAGGAACTCAGAATAATCGCGGATCTTGCCAAAAAGTATGATGCGTTTGTTATCACGGATGAGGTGTATGAGCACATTGTGTACGCACCCAATCGTCATATTTATTTTGCCTCGCTTCCCGACATGTGGGAGAGAACCATCTCCTGCTCCTCCTTGTCCAAGACCTATTCCATTACCGGATGGCGGTTGGGGTATATCATTGCCCCGCCGCATATCATCGACGCCGCTAAAAAGGTGCACGATTTTTTGACTGTGGGAGCTGCCGCACCGCTTCAGGAAGCGGCGGTCACCGGTTTAAAATTTGGGGAGGACTACTACAGGGATCTTCAGGCGAAGTATACTCATAAGCGGGATCTGTTCTTAAAAGGATTGGATGATCTGAGTATTGCACATACTGAGCCACAGGGAGCATACTATGTTCTTTTGGATATATCGGAGTTCGGCTTCTCCTCGGATCTGGAGTTCTGCGAGGTGCTTGCGCGCGATGTGGGCGTGGGTGCCGTGCCCGGTTCCAGTTTCTTTAGAGAAAATATTCACCGGTTTATTCGGCTCCATTTCGCTAAAAAGGATGAAACGTTAAGTGAGGCGCTGAACCGCTTGGAGAGCATGCGCAAAAAAATTCCTGTAAGGAAAAACTGATTGACGAAAAAGTTTCTTTTTGGATATCCGTAAACAATGGCTTCTTTTCGCTTTGCGGTTTACGGTGAAAAAGTGGGAATACTTCCAGGGTGAATATCCTCTGGAAGTTTTCTTTTTGTAAAAAACTTTTAAAAAATTTGAATTTCGTGCAGGCAAAATAAAATCGCCGCGGCTTTGGACTTCTTTTGAAGTTACAAAGTTCGCGGCGTTTTTGGTTTTTTCTTGGCGGACGATCATTCCTCGCCGGTTAAAAGATAGTAAAGGAGTTTGGAAACGTCCATGATCGTTGAAATACCGTCGTTGTCTGCATCCGCTCCCGGCCCCACATTTTCGGCTTTTCCAGAAAGGTGATCCAGCAAAATGGAAATGTCCTGCGAATCTATCAGTTTGTCTTCATTTACTGCAAATTTTTTGGGCGATTTGTAGTATCTGGCCGCGTAAACGGTATCATTCTGAATGGGCTCAAAAGAGGCAGGGACAAAACTTTCATTGAATCTCAGTCCCGGTTCCTCATTGTAGGCGTTTACCTCCTCGGGGGAAGTCAGTTTCTGCCAGCCGGCAAAACTGTAGAGATAGTACTCATCCTCCACCGTGGGGATACCTTCCGGGGGAACGGGGATCGATCCCGTTTGGTAGTATTCCGCTTCCCACGAATTCTGTTTGGTGATCCATGTGACGCATCGTTTAACCTGGAGATCATCCGCATGGCAAAGAGGAACAAAAGGCGGGAGGGCGGCGAGCAACGCCGCAAGAAAAATTCCGAAAACATGGATTTTTTTCATTTTCATAACCGCTCCTCTCTGAAATTTTGCAGTTTTTAAAATATTTTACAAAAATCAGGAATAAAATCTGCGAGATTTCTATGTGAAAAACGCAATACCGAGCCTGAAAAGTCGTTTCTTTTCAACTTTTTGGACAGGCTCCTGTTAGCCAGGGCATATGTCGGCGATAATGGGAAGATGATCGGAAACCACATCACAGGGGACCGTCACACCGGTAACTTTCAGGCTGGAAGAGACGAAAATATAGTCGATTTTTTCCTGCGGTCGGTCGGAAGGAAAGGTGAAAGCGTTGCCGCAGTCAAAATCTGCCGTGTCTTTCAATCGTTCTCTGATGGGTGTTAGCACCTTGTTTTCGGGCGTAACGTTGAAATCTCCCATTAAAACGACGGGATTTCTTTCCCTGTCGATAAGTTCACAAACGGTTTTTACGCATTCAACCTGTTCCTCCGGTTGAAGACCGAAATGACAGCCGATCACCGTGATCTTTCCGCAATCGGTGTTGACCACTGCCCTAAAAGCACAGCGGTCCTCGAAGTATCCCGGATGATTGCGCGGTACGGAGGGAACCGGTACAGTTTGCGCTTCAAGAATGGGAAAGGCGGAAAGGAATGCATTTCCATAGGGGCCCATACCGCCGATGCTGATGGCGCGGGCGAAATATCCCGTATATCCTAAAGCGTCGGCGATGCGGTCGGTTTGCGCCGTAAACGCGGGATGCAATCCTTTCCCGTAAACCTCGTTGAGGCACACCAGTTCTCCCCCGTGCCGGCGTATGGCGTTGACCACGCCGTCAAGGTCAATTTTTCCGGTCAAAAAGTTTTTGCCATGCTGAATGTTAAAAGTCATCACTCTCATGTGATATGGCCTTTCATCGGTATATTTGTGCTTTTATATTTTTTTCATTTTTTTGTGGTTTACCCTTTGGCTTACAGTTTTACAAGAGACGCTGCGGCAATGCTCTGACCGACTCTTCTTGCCATTTCATCGGGTAGTTCCACATGAATATTCAACTGCGGATAATCGGCTTTCAGTGTCTGAATGCAGGTTTCTACAAGCAAATCTCCGCCCTTACCGGAGGAAACTCTGCCCAACAACAGCAGGTGCGCAATGTCGTAGAAGTGCGCGTATGTTCCGATGGCATGTGCCAAGTATGTGCCGATGGATTCAAAAATTGCAAGGGCTCTTTCATCTCCCTCATTTGCAAGTTTCTGTGCCTCCTTCAGTTTTTGCGCCGGGGTGAGGCTCTCATCCAACCGGATTCCCGCGCGGGGAGCGAGCCGAATCACCGCATCCTGCGACAGGTAGTCTGAACCGACGCCCTTGTCGCCCGACCAAGAGTTGTACGCGGCGTTTGGATTCATGTCAATGGGTGCGAAGGCCAATTCGTTGAGCATTCCGGTGATGTTTCCCGAGGCGTCCACATAGCCTACCGCTTCCGATGTACCCATGGCCAGTCCCATTACCCGGTTATCCTTCAAATCCATAGCGCCGGCAAGGGCGGAAACATCTCCGTCATTGGCCACTTCAAAAGGAATGTTCTCTCCCACCCGCGCGCAGGCATTTTTATAGATGTCTTTGATTTTCTTTTCAAAATCCTCCGGTGAGACGGCAAGGAACAGGGAAGCAAGCATGGTGCGGTTGTTGACGTATATGCCTGCGGAAGAGATGCCAATGGCGTCTACCCGGGGCATTTTTTCCGCCGCTTTTTTCATGGCCGTTACGATGTTTTCAAGATGGTAGTCGGGGTCAGAGTTCACTTTGGGCAGCCATACGATTTCCTCAGAGTAGACCACTTTACCGTCGATGACCGCCGACACCTTCATGTCCGAACCGCCGGCGTCGAAGCCAATCCGGCAGCCGTCCACATATCCGCCCACCGATTTAGGAGAGGATTTCGGAGCGGGCTTCTGCTCATAGGGAAGGCGGAAGATTTCAAATTCGGCTTCATAAACGTCCGACATGGTTTTTACGTCAAAATTCTGTACGCCTCCTCTTTTGTACATTGAAGCGAGTTTCTCATAAATTTTGGCGTTTCCGCAGATGGCGACTTTGTATCCTCCGGATGCCCAGAGCATAAATTTAAGCACTCTTTCGGCGTACCTGCAATCATCGTCAAAATATTTTTCGTCACCGTGGACTTTGGTATCGTATACGCTGACGTTTCCGTTTTCACGGTAGACGGCAATGGCGAAGGGTTCCGTCGCGTTCTTTTCAAAGGCGTCCATGTAAAGCCCCATGGGCACATATTCGGGTTCCAGAACCGGGGATTTCCGGACGTTTACCTCAATGTTTCCGATTTTCATTTAAAAAACAGACCTCTCTTTCCGCCCATACGCCGGACAGCCGCTCGCGGGCGTTGTTCACATCTCCCATTATACAGTATTTTCTTCTTTTTTTCAATATCCTTTTTGAAATCTGTTGAAAAGGAGAAAATGGGGTACCAGAATTTCAAAAGAGGACGGAGGTCAGGCGTTGCCTATGTTTGCCGCGCGCAATGAAACGAACTGTACAGAGATGCTTTTGACAGACTCGAAGAACTGTAAGACGTCCCGGTGACAACGGTTCGGGATTGGGAGGCCAATTTGTTCTACCGTCATGTAGATCTTTGAAATATCGGTGTGTCCGACCACTCTCAGGGCGGAGTGGGCGTTATCAGCGCAGCGACAGAAAACAAAAACCGGGACAGAATCAAGGCGATTTTTTTCGCAAATCCAATCAATCTGGCGTTGGCACAGGAATTGAAACGGGAGCACGACCCCGGTTTGGTTTCCGTTCCGATTTTTCTCATTTCCGATACCGGCGGCGGAGATGAGAGCCTTGTGGTATCGGGAACGAAACTTCGGGAGATTTATGATGCCGCGCCAGAAACCGTCGGCAAAATCATGGCGCGGCGGGCAGGCGCGGATTACGGAGATATGCTGCCTTTGCCGACGGCTATATGATGGCGCTGTTTGCGCGGCGGTTGCAGGGGGAATGGGGAAGCGGCAAAGGTACTTGTGGAAAAAACGTGTAAATTCTGTGAAATTTTCTTTATCAGGTTCAGCGTATTACAGTAGGGAAGAGTGTGATAGTTGGATAAAAAATTTCTTTAAAGGCCCTGTGGTTTTCGCGCCTCTGTAAGTGACCGCCAAGCGTTTGGCGGAAAAGGGAAAAAATCAAAACATTTTTCAAAAAACACTTGAAAAACCTTCTTCCGCATGATATAATACATAGGCTTGATTTTTTTCTGAAATGACGGACGGCCTTTCTGTGAATTTATTTTGGAATGGGACGTTTTATCGCCTAAAATACCGTAGAAAGAATTGAGACTGTCAAGTTGGGGCTGCGGTGAAATCTTGCGCGAATTTCGGGAAACGACGTTCAGAGAAATCTTGCATCATGTGAGTTCTTGGAGTTTCAGGTATCAACGGCAGAATGTTCAGCGAAATGTCTGACAACGCCAGTTCATTTGCGAACCTCGGAGAACTGGGGTAGTATACACGGAGAGGTATCGAAGCGGTCATAACGGGGCTGACTCGAAATCAGTTTGTGGGAAACCACACGAGGGTTCGAATCCCT
>CANQNM010000014.1 GCA_947625265.1 uncultured Clostridia bacterium | reverse complement strand
CGGTAGTGCGGGAGTACGTGGGACATGGCGTCGGGCACGAACTTCATGAGGATCCCAATGTGCCAAACTACGGTTTGCCGGGAAAAGGATTGCGTCTGCTGACCGGGATGACGATCGCCATTGAGCCGATGATATGCGCGGGAGACTGTAAAATCAAAGTACTGCCGAACAAGTGGACGGTGGTCACGGTTGACGGGAAATTAGCGGCGCACTACGAGCATACGGTGGCGTTGACCGAGAACGGCGTGGAGTTGCTGACCAGGATTGACTGAGCAATGGGAGAATTAAAAGGAAGAATCGTTCGTTCCCTGTCCGGTCGAGATCAGGGGAGACTGATGGTCATTGTCGGCGTATGTGCCGACGGTCGGTGGCTGCTGTCCGACGGAAAGGTTCGAAGACTTGAAACACCAAAGAAGAAGAAGGCGAAACACGCCCGGTTGATTGAAGAAGCGGGAATTGTCGTGGCGGAGGATATGATGACCAACCGCGGAATTCGCAGGGCTTTGAAGCGGGCAAGTGCCTTTTTGGAACGAGAGAAAGGGTGATATTTCTGCCGAAAGACGACATTATGGAATTTGAGGGAACGGTTTTGGAGGCACTTCCCAATGCCACCTTCAAGGTGAAACTTCCCAATGGCCACATTGTGACCGCGAAGATTTCCGGAAAAATGAGAATGAACTATATATGGATTGTGCCTGGTGACAAGGTGACTGTGGAGATCTCGATATATGAGCCTTCGCAGGGACGAATCACGTACCGGGCAAAATAAGAAAGGGCTGGTGCAAACGATGAAGGTTAAACCGTCGGTGAAGAAGATCTGCGAAAAATGCAAGATCATCAAGCGTAAGGGCAAGGTCATGGTAATTTGCGAAAACCCCAAGCATAAGCAGAAACAGGGTTAAGCGAAACCTCACACTTTGACACAGGCAGGGTGCGGTGCACCCGAGAACTCAAAATTATAAAGGAGAAAAAAGAATGGCTCGTATAGCTGGTGTAGATATTCCGAATCAAAAGCGGGTTGAGATCGCTTTGACCTATATCTATGGTGTTGGCAGAAAGAGTTCCAATGACATTCTGGCGAGAACCGGTATTGATCCTGACAAGAGAGCAAAGGATTTGACCGAAGAGGAAATCGCGAAAATTCGTGACGAAATCGAAGCACACTATACCGTTGAGGGCGATCTTCGGCGTGACGTGGCGATGGACATCAAAAGAATGGTGGAAATCAACTGCTATCGCGGAATCCGCCACAGAAAAGGTCTGCCCGTGAGAGGACAGAGAACGAAGACCAACGCGAGAACCCGGAAAGGTCCCGCAAAAACAATCGCGAACAAAAAGAAGTGAGAAAGGGAGTATAGTTCGATGGCTAAGACAGCGAAAAAGGTTATCAGAAAACGCCGCGAAAAAAAGAACGTCGAAAAAGGCGCGGTGCATATTCGCTCAACCTATAACAATACAATTGTCACCATTACCGACACCAACGGAAACGCGGTGTCCTGGGCGTCTGCCGGCGAGATGGGTTTCAGAGGATCCAAAAAGTCCACTCCCTTCGCAGCGCAGACCGCATCTGAGGCCGCCGGGAAATTGGCGGCAGATCAGGGAATGAAAACGGTTGAAGTGTATGTGAAGGGTCCCGGACCCGGAAGAGAGTCTGCAATCAGGGCATTGGAAACTGCCGGTCTGACTGTGACCATGATCAAGGATGTGACTCCCATCCCCCACAACGGGTGCCGTCCCCCGAAGCGCAGACGTGTTTGATTAAAACAAGGAGGAAAGAACTATATGGCAAGATATACAGGTCCTGTGTGCAGACTTTGCCGCCGAGAGGGAAAGAAACTGTACTTGAAGGGTGAAAGATGCCTTACCGGCAAGTGTGCGGTTGATCGCAGACCCACTGCGCCGGGTCAGCACGGCGCACAAAGCAAGAAACTCCAGGAATACGGTTTGCAGCTCCGCGCGAAGCAGACCGCAAAGAGATATTACGGCGTCCAGGAAGGACAGTTTGCTACCTACTATGAAAAGGCGGCGAAAAAATCCGGCGTTACAGGTGAGAATCTGTTGAGCCTTTTGGAGAGACGTCTGGACAACGTGGTGTACAGAATGGGTATGGCGGAAAGCCGCAGGGACGCCCGTCAGTTGGTGTTGCATGGACATTTCCGGCTGAACGGTAAAAAAGTCACGATTCCTTCGCTTACTGTGAAGGTGGGCGACGTAATTTCCGTGCGGGAGGAAAGCAAGTCCTCGCCCAAATTCAAGGAATTAATTGAAAAAATGCAGGCGACCAAGGTCACTCCCAAATGGCTGGAATGCGACAGCAGTAACTTCACCGCAAAAGTTGTGGCAATCCCCGAAAAGAGTGATATCGATTACGATTTCCAGGAACAGTTGATCGTGGAGTTGTATTCCAAGTAAAACGCAACCTCCGTAGAATGGCTCCGGCCGCGGCGTGAAGTGTGCGGTCGGCAATCACATGCAGTGATACACAAAACATAAGGAGGAGTAATTAATGATAGAAATAGAGAAGCCGAATATCATAACGGCCGATTTGAGTGAAGACGGTACCAAGGGCACGTTCGTTGTAGAACCTCTTGAAAGGAGTTTCGGTACGACTTTGGGAAACTCTTTGAGAAGAGTTCTGCTGAGTTCTCTTCCCGGTGTGGCGGTTGTAAGCATCAAGATCGACGGCGTTCTGCACGAGATCTCCACCATCCCGGGAGTCAAGGAGGATGTTCCTGAAATCGTACTCAATGTGAAGGGAATTATTGCAAAACTTCACTGTGATGAACGGAAAACCTGCGTTATTGATGTGACGGGTCCCGGAGAAGTGACAGCCGGCAGCATCAAGGCAGATGCCGAGATTGAGATTCTGAATCCTGAACTGCATCTTGCGACTCTCTCTGAGAACGCACGTTTCCACATGGAGTTGACATTTGATCGCGGACGCGGATATGTGTCGCAGGAGAAGAATAAGCAGCAGAATACCCCGACCATCGGTGTGATTTATACGGATTCAATCTACACACCCGTGTACAATGTGAACTATAAGGTGGAGAACACCCGCGTGCGCAATGTGACCGATTATGATAAGCTTACTCTTGAGGTACTGACCAACGGAATTATTTCCGCGAAGGAAGCGGTATCTCTCGGAGCCAAGATTCTCAATGAGCATCTCAACCTCTTCGTCAATCTTACCGACGATGCGAAGAAGGCAGAGATCATGGTTGAGCGCCAGGAAACCATCAAAGAAAAAGTTCTTGAGATGACTATTGAGGATCTTGACATGTCTGTGCGTTCCTTCAATTGCCTGAAACGCGCGGGCATTGATACAGTGGAGGATCTTACCAAGAAAACCGAATCTGAGATGATCAAAGTTCGCAATCTCGGAAAGAAGTCTCTGGAAGAGGTTATTCAAAAACTTCAGAGTCTGGGTCTTGAACTCAGAAAAGAAGAAGATTGAAAACCGACAAATGAATAGGATCAAAGGAGGTACCTGAAATGCCGGGAACCAGAAAACTCGGAAGACCTACCGCACACAGAAACGCAATGCTCAGAGGAATGGTTACTTACCTGCTTGCAAACGGTAAGATTGAAACTACTCTGACAAGGGCTAAGGAAGTGAGCGCTCTGACCGAGAAAATGATAACAATCGGAAAAAAGAATACGCTTGCTGCACGCCGGCAGGCTTTGGCGTTTATTACAAGCGAAGACGTTGTGAAAAAACTGTTCGATGTGATCGCACCGGATTACGCCGACAAGAACGGCGGATATGTACAGATTTATAAACTTGGCCCCCGTCGTGGAGACGGCGCTGAGATGGCCCTGATCAGGCTTGTTGCCACTGAGGAACAGACGGCAAAAGCCGAAGAGAAGAAGGGCGATAAGAAATCTTCCAAAAAGGCCAAAAAATCCGGAAGAAATGAAAAGAGCGCGAAAGCCGAAAAGGAGACGAAACCTGAAACGGCGACGGAGTCCGAAGGTGCGGAGAAGTCTGAAGAGACAGAAACACCCGCAGCGCCGGAGTCCCTTGCTGCACCGGAAACTCCCGCTGTTCCGGAAACAGAGGAACCAAAGCCCGCGCCAGCAGAAACTGAGAATACCTGATTGCGAACGGCAGCCGAAAATCGGCTGCCGTTTGTATTAGGATAGGAGTTGTGGAAACGTTTACAAAAAACAAAAAGATTCAGTTTATATAAAAAACAGTTAAGCGAATAGAAAGTTAAAAACGCGTGAAGGCAAAAGAACCTGCGGTATGTGGACCACTTCACTTGTTTCTTTCGGTTATTCCGTAGTGTGTGAAAAGATTTTAAAAAAACTTGTCGATTAGCGAATTCATACCTTTGAAAAATAAAAGCGCACACCGACCGGCCGCACTGCTTTGTAATGGATAGCCGTTTGTTTCGGTCGGTGCGCGTTTGTTTAGTCAAAATAGACGGGCGCCCCGGTTTTAGCGGACTTGTAAATCGCCTCTAAAATTTCAGAGACGACGCACGCCTGCTCCGGGAGAACACAAGGGTCGGTATCATGGAGAATTGCGTCTATCCACTGCCGTGCTTCGATCACAGATGCGTTTTGTTTGATGGTGCCGTCATAGTTGGAAATGGGGCGCTCTTCCCGCAATTCGCCGTCCCTGTCGTAGTTGAGGATCAGTTCTTTGTTTTTGATTTGTGCGCCTGCCTTGGTGCCGCAGAGAATTGTCGAAGCTTCGATGGGGTCTAGAATATTCAGTGCCCAGGATGATTCAAGATTGATCGTGGCGCCGTTTTTCATGACGATAAAGCCAAACGCCGAATCTTCTACAGTATGCATGGCAGGATCCCATTTTCCCCAGCAGTTTCCGCAATCGGGGTTCGTAAGTTTTTTATAGGTTGTCCCAACGACCATTTTGGGTTCATAGCAATCCATCATATACAGTGTCAAATCCAGCGCATGGGTTCCGATGTCGATGAGAGGTCCGCCGCCCTGTTCATACTCGTTCAGAAAGACTCCCCACGTCGGCGTCGCGCGTCTTCTGATCGCCAGCGCCTTGGCATAATATACCTCGCCCAGTAGTCCCTTCTCCATGATTTCTTTTTTTAAGTACTGACTTTCCGGCCTGCATCGATTCTGGTAACCGACGGTCAGTTTTTTGCCGGTTTCTCGGGCGACGCGTACCATTTCCTTTGCTTCTGCGGCGGTTTTGGCCATTGGCTTTTCCACCATCACATGTTTTCCGGCACGCAGAGCGTCAATGGTGATAAAACTGTGAGAGCGGTTTGGTGTACAGATATGAACCACGTCAATTTTTGGATCTGCAAGCAATTCTTTATAGTTTGTATATACCTTCGCATCGGCTGTACCAAAATCTTTTTTAGCTTTTTCGGCCCGTTCAGGGAGAATATCGCAAAAGGCTGCCATTTCCACTTCTTTTACACTTTTTAGCCCGGGCATATGCTTGCTGTTTGCGATTCCGCCGCATCCGATAATGCCCACTTTCAATTTTTCATTCATGATCTGATCAAATCCTTTCTTTGTGTTTTTCTGGAGTTCCGTCTGAACTTTTGGAGGATGCCGTCGGAATCAGTCGGAAGCAAATGAGCGCACTTTGAAAAAAACAGAGGCGTGTCTCCTTTCAAAACCGATTCATTATAGCACAAAACTTTTCTTTTGACTAGGTTTTTTTGAACTGTTAAGAAATATTTTTGCAGAATGTCATCGCTGCGGATACGACGGAAATACAAACAATGAACGACTGGCCTGGACCGTTTTTTTGTTCTTCGTCCTGCTGACCACTGAATTTTTTGAACTTTTACGTGAATGCTGCCGAACAGCTGCGTTCACCGAGAACCAACGCTCATTTCGAACAAAGAAAAACCGTCAGGAGTTGAAATTCCTGACGGTTGAGATGTCTCTTGATTGCCTGTCATTTGTCTTTTATGCATCACTGATTTGGTCCGTACCGGATGCCTCGCTGCTGCCGAATACATACGCTTGTGAAGCGGCGCTCCATGCGGCAGATTGCAGTGTGTATGACGTATTCCTGAACGGTTTATGAGTAGCGTTGGAGTGAAGTCAGCATGCTCTTCCAGCGGGATTGCGTCCAATCAATAAGAAAATCAATATGATCTTTATAACTGTGGAGTCTTCCAGAAACCTGTCCGTTCACATATTGATGGAAATTACGCCCGTACATATCCCAAAAATAGGCGTTCATATCGGCTGCGCCTTCCAATTCATTTGCTTTGTTTTCTACATCCTTGATCGTTTGTTTAAAGGCATCGGAAAGTTCATTTATACGTGCAATGACTTCGTTACGGAACCATGTTTCTGTTATAAGACAGTTATACCAAAAAGATCCCTCGTTGGTTCCAGACACCAGTCCTCCCGCAGACACTGCCGGGCCATAGGTGCCGAAGCCGAAGTCAAAGTCCCACGGAGCTGTGAAATAGAGTTTTCCACCCGGATTTTTTTGTACGAAGAAACTTGCTCTGCCTACGTCGCAGTCTTTGGACAGTTCTTCAAGGATGAACATATCAATGAGCGATGGGATATCTATAAGTTGATCAATCTCCTCACGTGAGCCGCTCAGAATTGCGTTGTGACATTGTAGAATGTAATTTTTTATGAAGTTTAGATCCTCGTCGCCATTGATATCGCTCTTGATCACAAATTCCACAGCGCCGTGCAGGTCAAACTCGGGAGGGGTACCGTAACCGTCAATGTAGAAATAGGGGTCGTCGTCATAGTTGCCCCTGAAGTCGAATTCCAGCAGATACCCTTTGTCGGGAGAGTTGACAGAATCGTCTACCTCTATCCGGTCATTGGCGACTTCTATGAGTTCGCAAACCATGTACATTCCTCTGTATTCATTGTTGACATACAACTGCACCCAGGTACACTCGGTGACGTAGGGAAGCGTCCCCATCTTATTTGCAAAATCCCAGACCAACCAGTTGCGCAAACCTGAGAGATCAAACTTGTTGGATTGAAGTACCCAGTCTCTGTTTTTACTATCTCCTACGCCCAAAAGTTTTACTTTTTCATCGAATTTCAGTCTGTAGGAGTTTTTACTATCGTAGGACGTCTGAGGGGCACTGCCGTTCCACGAAGAATTTCCACGTCCTCTGATTTGAAGCGTTGCGGTGATGTTGTATTGATCATCCTCCGCATTCTGGATGGTTACAGTGGCGTTTTGATAGTCCTTTGTGGTTACCGGCTTTCCGCTTTCTGTGAAAATGTACATGTTGGGAATATTGGAGTTTTCTGCAGACGCGGTGAAGTATGCGTAAATTCGGGTATCCTTGGTGACTTTATCTCCCGACCGGGTAGCGGTTTTTACACCGTCGCTCCATCCTGCAAACTGGAAACCCTCGCTTGGTACTGCCGTAACCTCGCTGCTGCCCTGACCTTTGTTCAAAAGTTGTTTGGTTTCACCTGTGATATAGCCGCCATTGCCTGAGACAGCGTAACGAATATAAAACTGCCCCTCCTCGCGGTTGGTCTGTCCACCGATTTCCGTGGGATTGTAGTAGGGACTGGTTTCAATATCTGCATTGGCTGTTACCGTGTAAGTACCGTAGAACTCTCCCACGGTGGGTGTGCTTTTTTGGGTGACGATCAGTTCAATGCGGTAATTCATATTGGCTGTGGGACAGAAGCCGCAATCAATTTCTTCGCCCTGAAGGTAGAAATCTACCCAAGCGCCTTTGCTTTTTTGGGGGGAAAGCATGAGGGAACTGTAGGTAAATTCAATTTCATCGTCTTCCGTCGGAATGTATGTAAAGCGAAGGTAGCCGCAGTAGTTCTGATAGTCGCTGTCGTTGACGACCAATTGTCGAAATTCGTTAAGGTTGGGGGAAAAGAGAATTTCACCGGAGGACTTTAAGCGCAGACCGCCGTTATACCCTCCGAGATCCTCGATTTTTTTCGCCGCTGACAAGTCAATCTGATCCATAGGATCATTGTTTCCAATGACCGAAACAAGACAACTGGCCGTGTTTCCGCCCTCTTCGGTGGTCACGGTGACTGTGGCGAAACCCTCTTTCACACCCACTACCGTTCCTTTTTCCACTTTTACAATTGAAGCATCACTGCTTTTCCAGGTTACTTCTTTATTGACCGCGTCAGTGGGCAAAACGGTAGCGGTGAGTTTTTTACTCTCGCCCACTTTCATCTGAAGCGCGGATTTGTTCAACACTACACCGATAACCGTGACGGTACCCTTGGAGACGGTGATCTGGCAGGAGGCTGTGAAACCGCCATCGACACTTTTCACGGTGATCTTTGATTTTCCGGCAGAAAGCGCATGAACCTTTCCTGAATCATCTACCGTGGCAACCGGTTTGTTGGAGGACATCCAGATCAGTCCGCGATTGGTGGCGTTCTCAGGGATGACGGTTGCCGTGAGAGGTATTTCGTCGCCAATGCCCATTGTGAGCGTATCCGCGTTTAACCGAACTGCGGTGACCGGAACGGTTTCACTGGGAGACGGAAGGGCGTCTGATACCGAAGTGGCAGGCGGGGAAGAGGAAGTGCTGTTTTCTACGGTACTTCCGGAATCTTTTTTGCCGCAGGCGACAAGCCCCAGGAGGACGCTGAATAAAAGCGCCGCGGAAACGACAAGACGAGCGCGTTTTTTCATTTTGAAACCTCTTTGTGTTTACGCAGTTTCGTACGTATTGTACTCCCTGAATCATAGCATATTTCAAAGAAAAAATCAATTCTTTTTTGTTTCTTTTATTATTAACGCATTTTTTTGTCGTGTCTTGTCCAATAATTCGGGCATTCCTGATAAATTTAGTAGGATTTTCAAGGAATTTGTGCAGGATTTTTGCCGTTTTGGAATTTTTAAATCTCCATACATTCTAAAAAATACGATCTGCCGCCGCACTGTTGAAATTCTCTAAAAAATATGGTACACTGTCCCGGAGAAATGAAAACATTTTAACGTGCGAGAGAAAAAGCGATTTCATCCCGCGTACAGGGAAGAAGTTGTATTGTTCCCGTGCTGTATAGTGCCGAAATCTTAAAAATTTTTGAAAAAAGCATCCTTTTTGAGTTTAACCGAAAGTTCTTCATGCTGTTTTAGGGCGTGCGAGACTCATATGATTTTTTCAAGGGAGTTTGGAAATACGGGAGCAAATCTCTAAAGGTGAAAGACCGTAAAAAACAAAATATTTCGAACGCATTGTTTTTGGTATATTATCAAAATCTCTGTGCCGGATTTTAACCTTTTTCTGTGTGCACAGAGCCGTGGCAGAATTTAAATCGTAAAAATCGAAAAACTGAAGATATTTGTAAATCGCAAAAGGGGGGGAACCGAACAATTTGTTGGAAATTACGGTGTGGAAAACGGAAAAACGCCGGACAACAGAGCGATGGTTCACGTGTTGCCTAAAGAAAAAGCGGAAAGCGGCGCAGAAAAAACGGCGGAATATAAAGAATTTATCGCAGAAGGACAGAAATGTCAGGAATATCGTCAATCTCGGCGTATGAAAATGAGAAGGGAGTAGTGAAACTATGGTACGCAGCGTTCCAATGGAGCGGAACTGTCAGACGGTGCGGTACGCTTTGACAGCGGGGGAAAAACGTTTTATTCTTGAAACCGATTGTGAAGGGAAACTTTTAAAACTCATATTTGTCGATAATGCGGAAAAAACCGAATGCTTTGCCGGCTTGCCATCTCCCTGCGGCGTGGCGTATGAGGCGCAGACGCAGTTGGACGAGTATTTTAAGGGCAAATGCCGCATGTTTTCCTTACCGTTAAATCCTGAAGGCACACCCTTTCAGAAGCGCGTCTGGGACAATCTCCTCAAAATTCCCTACGGAAGCGCCGTCAGTTATAAAACGCTGGCGCAGAGTCTTGGGATGACCAACGGGGCGCGTGCGGTGGGAGGGGCTGTCGGGAAAAATCCGCTGCCCATCTTCATCCCTTGTCACAGAGTTCTGGCGGCGCATGGCGCTATAGGAGGATTTGCACTGGGACTTCCTCTGAAAAAAGAACTTCTTGCACTTGAGGGACTAAAAATTTCGTCAAACGGAAACTATATCTTTTCATAACAACAATCAGGAGAGGAAAATTTCACTCTCCTGATTGTCGTTTACAGTGTGTAACGGTTCTTTGGACTCTTTTTCAGAGACGTCGGAACAATGAAACGCCGAAATTGTCTTTAAACGCTCCTGTGAAGGGAATGGTTTAGTTTGATTCGACGAGGTAGAAAGGATACCACGCCTGGACGGGCAGTGTAAACGGGGAGAGAAAGCGGTATCCGTTTTCAGTCTCCGTGAGCGTATAGAAACAGTCGACGGTTACCGATGTTGTTCCGCAGTTTACGGTGGTGCGTACGGTAAGTTCCAGTCCGTTCTCGGTTTCTTTCAGGGAATAGAGACGTTGTCCGTCGTTGTATTTCACGGGAGACTCTTTGAAAAACACGTAAAGATTTCCGTCATATTCCTGGAAGAGGGGTTTCTCCGCATTTCCGAGATCAAACAGCGATTCAAAATTCTCCGCAAAGCATAGTGAAAGCAGTTTTTTAAGATCCTCAATGGAATGAACCCGGTCATCGGTCACCATACGGTACTCCCCGTGGATATTTGTTTCATCACACGGAATATTGTTGAATTCCGAAAACCAGGAAACAAGTTTTTCTGCCTGTTCATATAATGCAACGATTTCTTTTTCCAATTCTTTATCACCGCTTTCGGGAAGCGCCGTAAAAACTTTTGCGCTGTTCGGGATTTCAATGTGCAGTTTTTCGAAATCTTTTTTACTTAGCGAAGTGCGCAGATACATCAAACCTGTGCAGTCGCGGAGAATATCAGGAGATGCGTTGGACAGCGTACCTGGCAGATACAGTTCTCTCAGATTTCTGCATCGCGCAAAGGCGTTTGGAGCAATGTCTTTAACACCTTCAGGCAGAATGATGCTTTTCAAATTCGTGCAATCCAGAAAAGCGTTCCCTTCTACGTTTTTTAATTCTGAGGGCAAAAACGCTCTGTTGAATTCAACGGAATTTTTGACTCCCGGTTGTTCCCACAATCCTCCTGAAGAATTTGAACGTGAATGGTTTTTTTCTATTTCGCTCATTTCACCGTCGTATGAATTCTCTGAAAGTACCGCCTGAATTTTTCTTCCGGAAGGGCAGGCAATCAGGTTTTTTAAATCTTTGGAATAAAGGATGCCGTCAACGGAGGCGTAAACAGCATTTTCACCGTCTACCTCAACGCTTATCACTTCCTGGCAGTGAAGGAGCGACGTATTCAATTCGGTTACATTTTTTCCGATTTTCAAAACCACCCTGTAGTTAGAGGATAGAGAGAGAATTGCAAGGTTGGAACTGTCAATGCGTATTTCCACATTCACAGGTTCTCCGTTTAACATGTCGTCGCACAGTTCCACCTCCGTTACCGGAACCCCTCCGATTTCCGAGGGAATTTCAATGACCGAACTGGAGCCGAGATATTCGGTGACGGTAGCGTGGTCTTCATATTTCACGTAGGAAATATCTTTGAACTTTCCCTCCAGCGGGCTGCCTACGAAGGAATCGGGAGAAAGAGGGGGCACGGGAGGCTCAAGCGTTCCGGCAGGGGCCCTCATAAAAGGCAGAACGGCCAAAAGCGTCACACAGACAATTGCGACAAGGGCAGCTGCGGGAAGAAGTCGGAGAAAAACAGCGTGCGTTTTTCTTTTTTTGGCGGTGTCCCATGCTTCATCCAGATACTTGGAGTCAATATCGCCCAAAATTTTATACATTTCTTCACGTTTCATATTTGTGACCGATCCTTTCTCCACAAGCATTTATGGAATTTAAAATGGTTTTCGAAATAATTGCGGCAGGGGTATACCGGTAAGGTGCAGTCAGTATTCCGTGCATTTTATGGTGACCCCTCTTTCAGTATTCATATCCCTGTGAAATCAGGTATTTCTGTAAGCGATTTCGCATATGTGAAAGAAGAACGACGATGTTATGCTCCGACTTGCCTGTCTTTAAGGAAATATCCCTGTAAGACATGGAGTAAAAATAGCGGAGTACAAAACAAATTCTTGAGTCTTTTTCCTGTATTTCCAAAAAATTGTTTATGGCGACTTTTAGATCCTCGGCGATCATCGCCTCCTCCGGGCCGTCGGTAGGCGTGAAAACAGCAATCTCCTCTAAAAGTTCCTCGGTTTGTCCGTTCCGTTTGACAGCTTTGCTGAAAGCGTAGCGGTTTACGCCGATATTCCGCGCAATCACTGCCAGATAGTGTTTTAGCGACGCGGGCTTTTTGGGAGGAATCGTGTTCCATATGGCAAGCCAAACATCGTTTACGCATTCTTCCGCGTCCGCGCTGTTTTTTAAAATGTTCTGGAGGATAGTAAAAACGTAATTCCCGTATTTTTCTCGGCAGGCGTTCAAAGCACGCTCATTTCTAGAGAAAAACAGGGAAATGATAGACGAATCTTCTATTGTCGCTTCCTCCTTTCGCGTGTGTTCAATGTTTGAATCTTCATGTTGTCAAGCGTTCGTTTTGCAGGAAGAGCGCCCTGCTTCGGAACATCGGATTTTTAAAAATTTGTAGGCAAGATATGGTCAAACACTTCAAAGCAATGCGGCGACGCTGAAAACCGAAAACCCTTTCTACCAAAATCGGGAACTCATCGAATTGCGAAACTGAAAACCGGGTTTCGAAATTCTTTTGAATTCCTGCGGTGTCGTATGCATTCGGCTATCTATTCTAAAAGACAGAAAAATAACCGGAAAGTCACATACATTTGTAAAAAAAAGATGTTAACTTTTTGTGAACTCGCGTGAAAAGCGAGAACTTCTGAATTTTCAAATACCAATAAAGAGAATGTAGGCTTAAAATATTGTAAAAAAATCCTTTTTTGGGGAATTTCAAAAAATGCACATCACTTTGACAGCATAAAAGTTCATCGTCCGGATGTGTTCATTTTTTGTTGGAAACCGTATGCACTGTATGCTTTGTTTGTTTTTAGGGGCATTGTTCATTGAAAAAAACGCTGTATGCTTTGAATGCGGAGGGCAGCGCGGGTATTTTCCGCGGATCCCGTTCAAAAAAGGTGAAATCTCCGGGAGCGTTCAACGTAATTTCATAGCCCTTCATTTCCCAAATAAGATGCGTAAAGATGTGTCTTGCGGGAGGCAGGGATCGGATATTGAGAATTCGCGCGCCGCGGGATTCCACATATTGTTGCACATCCGAAATTTCAGCATGTCCTTCCATGGTGGGCGGTTCCCACAAATTTGCCAATAGCCCCTTCGAAGGTCTTTTTTCAAGTGCGATACTTTTTTGAAAAAGGAGAATCAAAGGAGTGCGCGGCAGCAGTTTTTTCTCCTGTTTTTCAGCCTTCACCGGCAGAACGTCGGTTTTATTTTCTCTGAATGCGGCACAGGACAGAAGCAGAGGGCAACCGCCGCACCGGGCGGCCTTGTCGGGACCGCAAAGTGTTGCACCCAGTTCGATTAGTGCCTGATTGAAGGTTCCCGGATCTTTTTTCGGGATTGTGTCGTCAAGAAATGTTCTGATTTCTTTGATTGCCGCAGGAGATGTGATCACTTTGTCGATTAGAAGATATCTTGAAAGAACCCTAAGAACATTTCCGTCAATGGCAGGAACCCGTTCCCCAAAAGCAAAGGAGGCGATTGCGCCCGCAGTGTAGTTCCCGATGCCGCAAAGTTTTCTCAGGCTTTCGTAGTTGTCGGGAAGGTTTCCACTGTAGTGTTCCATGCAAAAACAGGCGGTCCTTTTCATGTTGCGTACACGGCTGTAGTATCCAAGTCCCTGCCAGAGTTTGTACAGCAGTTCGTCGTCGGCGTTCGCGAGATCTTTTACGGTGGGCAGTTCCGTAAGAAATCTCGTGAAGTACGGTTTTACTGTTTCAGCGCGCGTTTGTTGGAGCATGATCTCCGATACCCAGATGGCATAGGGATCCGATGTTCTGCGCCACGGTAAATCCCTTTTGACGCTCTCATACCATTGAACAAGTTCAGATGAAAAATCGGTTTCTTTCATACCTTGTGATCCATGCAGATTCTTGAGGAGACGAAGGGACGCACGTAATTGTTGGCCACTTCTACGTGGGCTGGGTGGACGCTGTATTCGGAAAGTCCTTTTTCGTTTTCAAAAAGACTGTCGAGCATCATATCACAGTTCGAGGTGTCGAGGGGCTCTATGAACACCGAAATGCTTTTTAAAGATGCGACCTTTCCGTATAGTCCCTCAAGCTGCTCCTTGGCGGCTTTTTTCACCGCGCTTTTTTCCTCATCGCTGAGTTCGTTTTTTAAATTCCAAAGAATCACGTGACGAATCATTGTCGCTGTATTTCTCCCGCGGGCAATGCCTGTTTGCGGGGATCCTTTCCGTATTATTTTCGTGCCTATGTCGGGTGCGCAGATTTCACGGTGTTGTTTTACGCAAATGGGAGAAGATACGGCAACTTCCCGTAAATTCCGCTTCCCGCCTATTCTACCCCAAAATATTTTTTATGTCAAGATACAAGATATGAATAAAAAATTTGGAAAGTGAGGGACGGGGCGGGACGTGCTGTCTGGGAATTGCAATTGCGTGCTGAAGCGCCAGGCACTCCGGTGCGTAACCGGATATTTCCCGGTCAGGAGTGAAGAAATCACCGCGTTCAAACGTTTGCAGAAGACCAAAGGAGAACGGTTGCCAATAGAGAACGGAAAACATATACTGATACAGGATCAACAAAAGAAAGGAACAGATGAAAATGAAGACGAATGATAGAAAAGGCGTGATTGCCATGCCTTCTCTTACAAACGCTCTGCGCGGCGAATCACTTCTAAATGCCAAGGGAATATATGTGCGGGTTATAAAACTTCCCGCCGGGAGCACGAAAAGAGGATGCGCGTACGGTCTGGAAATCAACCGATTCTTTGTGGAGAGCGCCGTCAGGGATCTTGAAACGTCAGGCATTCAGCACGGAGAAATACTTCTGTAAAGACGGTAAACTTTGAAATTTTCAGGATCAAGGGAACTCACCGATCTTTTTGCGAAAGGAAACTTTGATATAATAAGGTTGAAGCATATGCTTCGGTGGAAACGATGATTTATTTTGACAACGGTGCTACCACACTGTTTAAACCCCCGGAGGTACGTCACGCGGTATGGAAGGCCATGGACGCGGGAAATCCCGGAAGGGGCGGACATCGAAAGGCGATGGAAGGAGCAAAGATCCTTTACGACACGCGGCAAACTGTAGGGGAGCATTTTGGCGCTGAAGGTCCCGACCACGTCTGTTTTTTTTACAACGCAACAACGGCGCTCAACTGCGTGATTAAAACCCTCACAGGCGGGAAAAAAGGGGTGCTTATATCCAATATGGAGCACAATGCCGTTCGCCGTCCGGCACTTTCTGTTTTTGAAAGGGGCGTTCCGCTGAGTGTGTTCAACGGCTACGGAACCGAAGAAGAAGTCTGCGCTTCCTTCGCGGAGTGCCTGGGCGAGGATATTGCTCTTGCGGTTTTTTTGCACACGTCCAATATCTGTTCCACGGTTCTTCCCATAAAAAGATTGACGGATCTTTGCAAAAAACGCGGTGTTCTCTCTGTTATTGACTGTGCGCAGGCGGGCGGACATCTTCCGCTGAGTTTGCGTGAGACAGGTGCAGATGGATTTGTTTTTCCGTCGCATAAGGGACTTATGGGCATTGCGGGAGCGGGGATTCTTATTGTGTCCCCTGCTTTAAAAACGGCGCTTGAGAATGCCCCGACTGTGATGGAGGGCGGGAGCGGAATACATTCTTTTGACAGAAGTATGCCGCAAACACTTCCTGAAAGATTGGAATGGGGCACCGTCGCTCTTCCGGCTGTCGCTTCGGTGGCAGGGGGCATAAAATTTATAGAAAAGGTCGGATACGGAGAACTTATGCACAGAGAAAAAATTCTCTATGACCGATGTCTTGAAGGACTTTGTTCCATAGAGGGCATACGTTTGCATGGAATGGATTTTTTTTCGCGATTTTCTTCCCTCTCTTCGTCCCAAAAAGTATGCCGGGGGTGCGCATCACAGGGTTCGATATTCAAAAATCCGTCGCTGTTTTCCGTCGGGGCTGGAGATTCTCTGCCTACCGGCGACGTGCCTAGCGGGCATGTCACGAAATTTGAGCATGTCGGATTTAGCGGGAGTGACGCATATTTCAAGAAATGCGATGAATTTTGTATGCCCATTTTGTTTACCGCAGACGGTGTGGACGGCGCATTATTGACACAGGTGCTGTCGGATGACGGGATCTGTCTCAGGGAAGGGTTTCACTGTGCTCCACTTGCGCACACCACCATCGGCACTGAAAAAACCGGGGGAATCAGGGTCACTTTTTCACCTTTCAATAAACCGGGAGAAGTAGATACGTTTCTCGACACTTTGAAAAGGGAATACAAAGCGCTGAAAAAAAGAGAAACGTCCGATAAAACAAAATAACGCCGGGTGTTAGCGAAAAAATACGGGCTAAAAATTCTTTGAGTTTTCTTGCGCCTTTTTTAATAAATTTTTTTCTGTTTCTGATCACCGGACTGAAGGAAAGCATGAATAAAAAAATTTCGAAAGGCGATTCGCCGGTTGACGGTTATTTCGAAAGATATCCGAAGAAGGGCAAGAAGGAACTCCCTGAGGTTTTCACAAAAATAAAGAATCATGACAGTTCCAGAAAGCGTTTTAGACGCGCTCTGGGACTGTTTTGAATGGCGGCGGAAGAGTGCGGAAAACATGTTTTACGGAAGTTTTGAAAAACGCAGGAGCATGAGGGCCTTTTGGAAAAGGAGTCTTTGAGGATATTTGTGAATTGATGAAAATGAAATTTTAAATTTGTTTCGATGTCTGGAAAAAAGTCAGAAAAAACTCTTGACAAATCTTATTTTTATGGTAAAATACTTGACGTGGCATTTTGCAAAAAGCAGTGAAAGGTTCTCTATGAAGATTGATTTATCGCCTCTTTTGGGCGGCGAAACCGATGAAATTCTCGTTGATTATCCACTCACGATCAATGCGGAATTTTACGGTGTCACTTTCCCGAAACCGGTACGTGTCCTTGGCACGGTCAGAAACAATGCCGGTTATATTGCCCTGAAGGTGCGCGCGGAAATTTTTTACGATACGGTGTGCGATCGGTGTTTGCGGCCGATTGCGGGACACTTTTCGCTGGATTTCGAAAGACCTGTGACGCTTCCCAACGTTCTTATGAATGAGGATCAGGACGACTACCTCATTGCGGAAAACCGGATGCTGGAACTTGACGAGTTGCTGCTAGAGTCGGTTATTCTTGAGTTTCCTACGAAGCATCTATGCAGGAAGGATTGTAAAGGACTGTGCGCACGATGCGGAAAGGATCTCAACGAAGGCCCCTGCGGGTGCGTGCTGCGGGAGATCGATCCGCGTATGGCGGGTTTTGCAAAACTGCTTGAAAAAGATAGGAATCAATAAATCCCATATATAACGTTCAGGAGGTTTTAACATGGCTGTTCCGAAGAGAAAGGTTTCCAGTGCCAGACAGAATAAAAGAAGATCCAACGTGTGGAAGTTGGAGAAGCCCGAAATCATGAAGTGCCCTAAGTGCGGTGAATATAATTTGTACCACAGGGTTTGCTCCAATTGCGGGTATTATAAAGGCAAAGAGATCGTAGCAAAGAGCGAGGGTTGAAGGGCCTTGAAGGAAGGGCGGTGGGCACCGTCCTTTTTCTTTTCTTTTTTAAGACAGGAGGGGTGAACATATGGCGGAAATCACGGGTGTAGAGCGGAATTCTCCCGCCGAAAGGGCGGGGGTTCTTCAGGGCGATTGGCTGCTTTCCATCAACGGTCATGAAATAAAGGATGTGTTGGACTATAAGTTTTACGCGGCAGAGAAGAAACTGACGCTGCGTCTGCACAGGGGGCCAGACATTGTTGAAAAAACCGTTGTGAAGGGGGAATATGAGGACCTGGGATTGGAGTTTGCTACATATCTTATGGATGACAAGCAATCCTGCCGCAACAAGTGTCTGTTCTGTTTCATTGATCAGATGCCCTGTGGAATGCGGGACACGCTCTATTTCAAGGACGACGATTCCCGGTTGTCCTTTTTGCAGGGGAATTATGTGACTCTCACCAATATGTCCGACGAGGATTTGATGAGAATCGTTCACATGCACATTTCCCCCGTAAATATTTCCGTCCATACCACGAACGGTGCGCTGCGCGTGCAAATGATGAAGAACCGTTTTGCTTCCAGGATTCTTGATCAGATGCGAATTCTCGCGCGGGGCGGCACCCGTATGAATTGTCAGATTGTACTCTGCAAGGGGCTGAACGACGGCGCCGAATTGGAACGTACCATGAGGGACTTGGAAGAATTGTATCCGGCGGTTTGCAGCGTTTCGGTGGTTCCCGCCGGACTGACCCGTTTCAGAGAGGGCCTTTATCCTTTAAAACCCTTTGACGAACAAGAATGTGCGGAGGTGATCCGCACAGTGGAGAGGTTTGGAGACCGGTGCAGAGACAAACATGGTGTGAGATTGTTTTATGCGGCGGACGAACTGTATATCAAGGCAAAACTGCCGCTGCCTGGGGGAAAATACTACGACGGGTACCCGCAGATTGACAACGGCGTAGGAATGATGACATCCATGGAAGAGGAACTGGAGGAGGAACTTGCTTACGCTGCGCAGGAATACGATCTTTCGGCAAAGCGGGAACTTTCGTTGGCTACAGGCGTCGCGGCATACGAATATATACGGAAACTGGTTGCAAAAATAGAAAAGATATGCTATAATACTCACATTGAAGTTTACAGAATTGAAAACCGTTTTTTTGGAGAAAACATCACAGTGGCGGGACTGATCTGCGGTTGTGATCTTATAGCGCAGCTTGAAGGAAAGAAACTTGGCGCAAAACTGGTGATTCCGTCGGTGATGCTCAGAGCTGGGCACGATCTGTTTCTTGACGGTATAAGCATCAGCGAACTCTCTGAAAAACTGGGTGTTCCGGTAGAGACCAACGACTGTACGGGCGCGGATTTTTTGCGCGTGCTGCTCGCTTGACAATTTGCGGCCCTTTAACCGTTTGGAAAAAAACACATTGAATTTGAAGTGAACGGACGATAAAAACAAGACGCGAAAATGAAAGGACGGGGCATATATGGCGTATCCCGTGGTGGCCATTGTTGGACGGCCGAATGTGGGCAAAAGCACGCTGTTCAACAAGATAGTCGGAGAAAAAGTGGCGATTGTAGAGAACACGCCCGGTGTGACCAGAGACAGGCTCTACCGGGAGACTTCATGGAATGGCAGAACTTTCGCTCTCGTGGATACCGGAGGCATTGAACGCAAAGCAGACGATCCCATTTTTAAATACATGCGCACGCAGACCGAACTTGCTGTGGAGATGGCCGACGTGATTGTGTTTATGACCGATGTTACGGCGGGGGTGACAGCCGATGATCGGGAAGTCTCCAAGATGATGCAGAAAAGCGGAAAACCGGTGATACCGGTGGTGAATAAAGTGGACGGTGTGGGGACACTCCCTGCTGAATTTTATGAATTTTACGAATTGGGGTTTGACAATGATTTGATCGCGCTTTCGTCGGTTCATGGAAGCGGTACGGGGGATTTATTAGATAAGATCGTGGAATTGCTGCCCGACGCCGGCGAAAATGAAGAACAGGACGACTTTATAAAAGTGGCGGTCATTGGGAAGCCAAATGCCGGAAAAAGTTCCATCATTAACAGGATCCTCGGGGAAAACCGTTTGATTGTGTCCGATGTTGCCGGTACGACCAGAGACGCGGTGGACACCCGGAAGGAAAACGAATACGGAAAATATATCTTTATCGATACTGCCGGGATACGTCGGCAAAGCAGGATTGAGGATCGGATAGAAAAATATAGCGTTTTACGGGCGAAGATGGCGGTAGAGCGGGCGCAGGTGTGTTTGATCATGATCGACGCTGCCGAAGGCGTTACCGAACAGGACGAGAAGATCGCGGGGCTTGCTCACGAGGCGGGAAAGGCCAGCGTTATCGTGGTCAACAAGTGGGACGCGGTTGAAAAGAACAACGGAAGCGTAAAAAAATTCACCGAGGAGGTATATAGGCATCTCGCGTACATGAGTTATGCGCCTGTGATTTTCGTATCCGCAAAGACCGGCCTGCGCGTGGAAAAACTCTATGAACTGATCAACCGTGTGGATATGCAGCATGCGATGCGGGTGACAACGGGGATGCTCAACGACCTTCTTTCCGACGCGGTGGCACGGGTGCAGCCTCCCTCTGACAAGGGAAGGTATCTAAAACTTTACTACATGGTGCAGACTTCAACTAGGCCCCCGGAATTTGTGGTATTCTGCAACAACAGTGAACTTTTCCATTTTTCGTATCAGCGGTATATCGAAAACCGACTGCGTGAAACGTTCGGTTTTGAGGGAACGCCAATCAGACTGATTATTCGTCAAAAGGGCGACAACGCACAGAACGTGTGAGCATGCGGATACACGGACATACAGACATACAGACACACAGGTACTCAGGGACTCAGGGACTCAGGGACTCAGGGACACACGGACGTGTGGGATTTCAGGAAAGGAGATCGGGAGTGAAAAAGAAGAAAATTTTATTTTTGATTTTGCTTGTTGCCGCTTCGGCGCTGTATTTTTTGGCCTCTTCGGGGATTTTCGCTGAAGAGCCTGCGCAATCGGATATGTCGGGAGAGACACAGAGTCTTCCCTCGGAAGAGGATGACGAACAGCCCCGCGGATTTTTGGGTTTCATCAATGAGTATATTTCATTATGTGAAAATGGGGGAGTCATTTGCCGGGCTTTCGGCACGGTTATACCGGCAACGGTTGACGAAAAGACAGGTGCTGTGGTGGACATCCATCCGGCCATCTATGTAGGAACGCTGCTGCTCTGTATGACCCTATCCTATGTGATAGGAAGCGTGAACTTCGGGATCATCGTGTCCAAAAGGCTGTGCAATGGCGACGTGCGTGAACATGGATCTGGAAATTCCGGAATGACCAACGTTTTGCGTGTATACGGGAAAAAAGCGGCGCTTCTCACCTTCCTGGGGGACGCGGGAAAGGCCGCGATTTGTACCGAAATTGCCTTATTGCTGGGGGGAAATGGCTGCGGATATCTGGCGCTGGCAGCGTGCATGGTCGGTCATGCTTTTCCTGTGTTTTTCAATTTCAAGGGTGGGAAAAGCGTCGCCTGCGCGTGCGGCGGAATGTTTATACTGGAACCGGTTGTCGCGCTGATTATTCTTGCTCTGTTCATTTTCATTGTGGTTACCACCAAGTATGTTTCGCTTGGTTCGATCATCGGATCCGCCATGCTTCCCGTAATGATCAACGGCGCATGGCAGTTGGATATTGGCGTACACAGTGTGAACAGTTACGATTATCCCATTGTGTGTTTTACGGCGGTGTTCTATGCATGCTTTATCATATGGCTGCACAGGTCAAACATCAAGAGGCTGTATAACAAAGAGGAGCGCAAAATTTCGCTATCGGGAAAAAAGAAGAAAAGCAAATAAAAAAGGTGAAAAGGTATTGCATTTTTGGAATAAATATGTTACAATAATGAAGTGAGCGTGCAGAAGTATGTTTTAAATAAACGGAGGTGTCAAGGATGGCAAAGTGTGAACTCTGCGGTAAGGGTGTGACGTTCGGACAGAATGTATCCCATTCCAACCGTAAGACCAACAGGACCTTTAAGCCCAACATCAGAAGGGTGAAGATCGTGGAGAACGGGACACACAAAACAGTCTATGTTTGTTCCCGCTGTCTGCGTTCCGGCAAGGTCGAACGTGCGTGACTGCAACAGAACACGAAAGGGCGGAGAGGAATCCCGCCCTTTTTTGTTGTACGATAAAAGAGCATTTGAACTGGGAGAATTGCTGCAGTCCTACGGTACGCCGGTTCCCCTTCCTCCTTTTAAGAAACTGCCCGCGCCTGTTTGCGGACACCCTGATCTTCTGGTTTTTCAAAATCGGGACACGCTCTATACCTATAAAGAATATTTTCTTGAAAACCGACAACTGTTTGCATCCCTTCCCGTAAAAACCGTTTCGTTGGATCTTGATGTGGGGGCATATCCAAACGATGTGTGGTTTGATCATCTTCCTATGGGAAAATATCTTCTAGGAAGAGAAGACCGTATGCCTGAAACTATAAAAAAACTCTTTATTCCGGTGAATGTGAAGCAGGGATATGCGCGTTGTTCCGCTTTGCGTATTGGGGAACGGGCGCTTGTCACGGCGGATAGAGGCATTGCATCGGCAAGCGATGCTTTGGGCATGTGCGTTCTCCAAATTACGGAGGGACACATTTTTTTGCCGGGCTACTCCTACGGATTTATTGGTGGGGCTGCGGGAAATGTGGGAAACAAAATTCTTTTTTTCGGAAGCCTTTCATCTCATCCGCAGGGAAGGGAAATCAGAGAAACCGTGCTTTCTCAGGGCTTTTTTCCAGTGGAACTGACATTGGGACCCCTGACCGATTACGGGGGAGTGATTGCTGTTTTCTAACGGCTGCATGGATCCGAGAGACAAAACGGAAAAAAGCGGCGAGCCTCATTTTTGAAGTTCGCCTCTTTTTATGTTTGTTTTAGTTCAGAAACACAATGAGCAAAAGGATAACGGCAATAAAGAGCAGCAGATCTGCCGAACTTTCCGTAGTTCCGCCTGCGTTTCCACACCCGCAGGAACCGTTGGAAGTTCCTCCCACGTTTCCGCATCCGCAGGAGTTGTTGGAGATTCCTCCTACGTTTCCGCACCCGCAGGAGTTGTCGTTTGCTCCTCCCACGTTTCCGCACCCGCAGGAATTGTCGGAAGTTCCTCCTACGTTTCCGCATCCGCAGGAGTTGTTGGAGGTTCCTCCTACATTTCCGCATCCGCAGGAAGTATAGTTGTCATTGGTTCCCCCCACGTTTCCGCCGCAATTGCATCCGCCTGAACCGTTTCCGGTACCTGCTACATTTCCCTGACAGTTATATAAAGCCATGATCGTTCGTCCTTTTTTCTTTTATTGAGGAGTCCTCAATGCAAGTATATGTTTTCCTTCGACGGGATGTGAAAAAAGGAGATGCATCGGCACGCGGAAGAAGAAAGAAGAGGGATTGAGCGTGATTGGCGAAAGACGGGAATTGGGTGTGCAATGAAAATGAAAATTTAGAATTTTACCGTCCGGAGTTATAGTCGGCGGGATCGACGCCCGCTTGCCTGAGCATTTGATTGTTGAATTCTTCCGCAGTATTGTAACCCATGCGTTTCTGGCGGTTGTTCATCGCGGCGATTTCGATAATGATGGCGAGGTTTCTGCCGGGTCTTACGGGAATGGTCACCATCGGCACCCGCAAGCCCATGATCTCAAAATACTCGGTTTCTAAGCCGATGCGGTCATAAAATTTTTGAGAATCCCACTGCTCTAAGGATACGACTAGATCGATCTTCTCGCTTTCCTTTACCGCTCCCATACCGAAAATCCGGCAGATATCAATGACGCCAATACCGCGCAACTCCGCGTAGTGCCGAATAGATTCGGGGGCACGACCCACTAGGGATTTTGCGGAAACCTTGCGGATATCCACAGCGTCGTCCGCAATGAGACGGTGCCCTCTTTTCACCAATTCAATGGCGGTCTCGCTTTTGCCGATTCCCGATTCTCCCACGATGAGAATTCCCTCGCCGTAGACTTCCACCAACACTCCGTGTCTTGTGATCCGTGGGGCAAGGGAGATGGATAGGGAAGCGATAAGCGCGGCGGTGAAATAGGAAGTGGTGGAGGAAGTGCATAGTATGGGAATGGCGTAGATTTCCGCCGCTTCGGCGATTTCAGGGAAAACGCACAGGTCGTTTGTAAAGATCACGGCCACCGGTCGCTGCGCCATAAAATCAAAGGATCGCTTTCTTCTGAGTTTTTCGGTCATGCTTGAAAGGAACTCATGCTCCGCGTTCCCGATGAGTTGAATACGATCCGGTTCAAAAAGATTGAAAAAACCGGAAAGAGCGAGTGCAGGACGGTTGGTGTCCGGGCGTGAAATCAGAATATCCTCCGCAGGCTTTGGCATATAAACCGTTCTTAAGGAAAATTCCTCTATAAGCACGGATAAGGCGATGGAATATGCTGGCATGGACTGTCTCCTTTCAACTTTTTCCGCCATATTTTAGCATGTTTTTGGACTGTTTACAAGAGGTATTCGCTGAATTTCTCTGCATTTGTTTTTTACAGATTTTTGGACAATCACTAAATATGAGACTCCAAGCATATGATGTGAAAAAGCAGTTCGCTTTCCAAAGGAAAAAGAGGAATTCTTGAAACTTTTTTAAAAAAGGGGTTGGGGAAATGAAGAAAAATCAAAAGTGCACCGCAAAAACCGTTGCTTTTTTACTGTTTACGGTAATGCTTCTGCATTTTTGCAGGGCGGAGGGGGCTACGATTTTAAAGACGGGAAAGATCATTGAAAAAAAGGTCGGCAGTGTGATGGAATGGATTGTGTAGGCGAAAGGACGTCAGGGAAAGAACGTGCCGTCAGATCCAGGGGATGGCTGCATATTCATCCTCTGGCGCCGCTGCCCCTGCTGTGTTTTGGGGCTTTGGGAGCATGGGATGTGTTCCTGTGTGTACTTCCTGTGGCAGTGCTGCATGAACTTGGGCATATTGCCGCGATCTATTTTACCGGGGGGAAGGTGGTAAGCATCGGAATAGAACCCTTCGGCGGAGAGATCAGAACGGACGGAAAACTTTGTTCTTACGCGGGCAGCCTTCTCATCTCCCTTTCCGGTGTGTTTGTCAATTTTTTGTGCGCGCTTCCTCTTTACCGCTTTGCTCTTTGCTCCTTTGGAACGGGACTTTTTAACCTGCTCCCTCTGAAAGGTTTAGACGGAGGGGACGCTCTGAAATCTCTTCTTGCACAAAAATTCTCCATGGAAATCACTGACAAAATCTGCGGGATCATAGCGGTTTTTGGGGTGTTGGTTTTGGGATTGGTTATTTTTTGGGGACTTTGCTTCTCTTTTTTTAATCCCACGCTGCTGCTGCTTACAGGATATTTGATTCTACGCCTGATTTAAGAAAAAAACTGGAAAACAATCAAAAAACATAGAAAATGATACGCAAAAGTTGTCAAAATGCGAAAAAGTGTATTGACAAGAGAGGGAGTTTCCTGTATAATAGACGCGCTGTGCAAACACAGCGCAAAGCACGATTTTTGCATCTGTGCCAACTGCCGGAGGAGAAGGCAAAGCAATTCCTCCGGAGTCACCATCATTTCGAACAATTGAATAGATGTACACACCTCGCAGTTCTAATATGGCGAAAGCCGTTCAGGAATCGTTTCCGAAAAGATGTCCTTTGAAGGGAGTTTTCTTTTCGGGATTGGAAACAGCATGCTGCAGCCGGTCTCAAATTCTGACGCCGTCAGGGAACATTGTCGGCCGTGAAACGTTCTTATTTTACAGGAGGGCGTTTTCCGTAGATCAAGATTGGTCTGTAAAAACTCTTTGCGGGGGCTGCTGTTAGCCGGGTGTGGGTTTGCGCAGAGCTGTATACGGCTGTACGCGGGCTTTAAGCCGCAAAGGGGGATGCAAAAAATGAACGAGAACAACATCATTGAACTGAAGAATATCACTGTGTCATTTGACGGTGAACCTGTGCTGGACGATTTATGTCTTTCTATCAAGGATGGCGAATTCGTCACCTTTTTGGGTGCTTCCGGATGCGGAAAGACCACCACGTTAAGGGTTATAGCAGGTTTTATCTCTCCTGACCGCGGTGATGTTTTTTTTGACGGGAAACGGATCAACGATCTGCCGCCGCACAAACGTCAGGTGAATACCATCTTCCAGCGTTATGCGCTTTTCCCTCATCTGAACGTCTTTGACAACGTGGCGTTTGGGTTGAAAGTGGCGGGTATCAAAAAGGAGGAAATCGGCAAAAAGGTAGAGCAGATGCTGGAATTGGTGAACATGAAAGCCTTTTCGGGCCGACGAATCCAAACTCTTTCCGGGGGACAGCAACAGAGAGTCGCCATTGCCAGAGCTCTTGTGAACAACCCCCGGGTGCTTTTGCTGGACGAACCGTTGGCGGCGTTGGACTATAAACTTCGTAAAGACATGCAGAACGAATTGAAGCGCATCCAGCGTCAGACCGGAATCACCTTTATTTTTGTCACCCATGATCAGGAGGAGGCGCTGTCCATGTCCGACACCGTGGTGGTGATGAATGAAGGCAGGATTCAGCAGATCGGTTCGCCGACGGATATATACAACGAACCGCAAAACGCCTTTGTGGCGGACTTTATCGGTGAGTCGAACATCATAGACGGCGTGATGGTTTCGGATTATCAGGTGCGTCTGGACGGCAGGATTTTCCGGTGCTTGGACGGGGGATTCGGTAAGAACGAACCGGTGGATGTGGTCATCCGGCCTGAGGACGTGGACATCGTCGAAACCGAAAAGGGAATGCTTGAAGGGGAGATCACCTCCATCACCTTCAAAGGCGATTATTATGAAATGATCGTCGACGTTTGCAGTTTCAAATGGATGGTGCAGGCTACCGACGAACAAAAGGTGGGCACCAGGGTGGGATTGATCATTGAACCGGATGCCATTCACATCATGAAAAAGTCGAAATATTCCGGAACCATCGGAGACTACTCCACATTCTCGGACGAGATGGATCAGATGGCGGCGGAAGAGGCGGCCCTTGAATTGGAAGAAGAGAGGGGGAACGCCAATGAATAGAAGGAAAGCAGGCACCTTCGCAAGAGGATTGCTGAACGCTCCATTTATTGTGTGGTCCGCGGCGTTCATTGTTGTGCCGCTGCTCTTTGTGATTTACTATTCATTTTTTGATTCGGAAAAGAGTTCCTTCAGTTTTGAGTTTGTGAAGGAATTCTTTACAAGTAAACTTTATTTGAAGGCCTTTGGAATTTCGTTGGCATACTCAGTGGTCGCTACAGTGATCTCGTTACTGATTGCCTATCCTTTTGCCTATTTTCTTTCAAGAAAACTTCCCGCATCCCAGCGCATGCAGATGGTTCTCATCATGTTGCCAATGTGGATGAATATGCTGGTTCGTACATACTCCTGGGCGAACATTTTGGAATTGGACGGTATTCTCAATAAGTTTTTTGGACTTTTCGGAATCGGTCCTATCACTATGCTGGGTACCGGGGGCGCTGTGGTTTTGGGTATGGTGTACAACTATCTTCCCTACATGATTCTGCCCATATACACCGCGATCTCGGAGATCGACGAGGACATCATCGAGGCCGCCCGCGACCTCGGGGCCAACAGCTTCACCGTGTTTCGCCGGATCATCCTGCCGCTGT
>CANQNM010000013.1 GCA_947625265.1 uncultured Clostridia bacterium | reverse complement strand
AAAAAGCCGCTTCTCAGCCCTCAAAGAAACCCGCGCCGACGGTTGTGGAACAGCCTGCTCCCATTTCGGAAACGGAACCCGCTCCAAAGAACGAAACGGAAGCCGATGACGGATTCTCCGACGATGAGTTCGGTCAGTTGTTGGAAATGCTCAACAAAAACAAACATTGATTGTTTTGTCAGATCTCAGGGCTGCCGCTTGATGCGACAGCCCAAAATTTAAGCGCCTCGGAAAACCGGATACAGAGAAAAGAGCCGGGTCTGCGGCAGAAGTGAATGGCACGGTCGTTTCTTTTGCTGGTTGGCTGTGAAGATTTTGATTTTTGACCGTATTTCTTTCAAAAAGAATATTTGAATGGGTGTGTCGGAAAACGAAATGACGGAAAAGTGCGCTCCGAGGTACGAAAGCGGCTTATACCACGATTGCACTCTCAGAATGTAAAAAGGGTAAAAAGAATCTGGAAAAATGAAAACAGTGATGATCACCGGCGGGACGCGGGGCATTGGCAGAGCGTTGACGCAACGATTTTTTGAGGACGGATACAGAGTTTTGTTTATATACCGCGACTCTGTGGCCGAAGCGGAAAACCTGGAGCGTATGGGCGCTGTGGGGTACCGTTGCGACATTGGAAATGAGCGGGAATTGGAAAGCGTTTGTCAGAAAATTTTAAAAGAAGAAGAGCATGTAGATATTCTTATCAACAATGCCGGAATCGCTTCCCTCGGCCTTTTTACGGAAACTACGGATGAACTCTGGAGAAGGGTCCGAAGCGTCAATCTTGACGGCCCGCTGTATCTGTGCCGTGCTTTTGTACCCTGTATGATTCGCCGTCAATGGGGAAGAATTGTCAATATTTCTTCCATGTGGGGGCAGGTGGGCGCCTCCTGTGAAGTCTTGTACAGCACGGCGAAAGCCGGACTGATCGGACTTTCAAAGGCTTTGGCAAAAGAATTGGGACCGTCTGGAATCACTGTCAATTGTGTTTGCCCCGGAATTATTGATACCGATATGAATCGTTCCGTTGACGCTGGAATTGTTGAGGAACTGATGGCAAACATACCCGTAGGCAGATTGGGCACCGTAGAGGAGGTGGCGGCGCTTTGCCGGTTCCTTGCTCATGAGCAATCCTCTTACATCACAGGCCAGATTCTTGGGATTAACGGTGGATATGTGATCACCTGAGCACGCCGAGCAAATGGAGTTGGCTTGCTCTATGCATGTGACTTTTCACGATTTTTGGGAAGCGACAGTGCGGTCGATATACTTTTTCAAATCGCCGTAACTCAATCCCGAGGCATTCTCTCTGATTGAGTTTTGCACTACTGGCGTGAAACTTTGAAAACGGTCAAAAGCCGCCTTATTTGTGGATAGCGCATACTCAAAAAGGGAATCGGGCGCGCTGATTTTATAAGTTTTCTTTCTTTTGCTCATGCAGCGGTTCCTCGTGGAATATTTTACGGTTTGCATGCTTTGATACGCCCTTTGTATTCAAAAAACGTCAAACAAACTCCCTGTGTTCGTCTATGAGACTTTACATTTAAGGACTCTCTATGACAGTTTTAGCATCAAAGATGCAAACTATACGGGTCTATATGGCCTATACCCGCCTATGCCGCCTATGCCGCCTATGAGGCGACAAATTGGATAGCGGTGAGTTTGCCGAGGTAGAATCCGGAGCGTTGATTGGCCGCGCATGTCGCTTGCGGTTGTATGGCGGTATACGCCGGGCGCCGAAAAGAAAAGTCTTGACCGAACGGATAAAATGTTGTATAATGAAACGACAAAGAGTGTGGGTCCTGCGGGTTTTGCGTCAGGTTTTGCAGGCTTCCATGTTTTTAGAAGTACAAGGAAGTATGAAAGAGAGGATGGATCATGAAGACTAAAAGATTGCTGCTCATCATTCTAGGTGTATTGATTGTATTGTCTCCGACCATTGCCCTCGCCGGATGCTATTTCTATTCCGGTTCCGTGCAATCCGAGGTGATGTCGGCAACGATTGTGGACAATTTGGGAAACACTGTTGATTGCAAGGAGGGGGATCCGCTGTTCGATATATTTAAGGCTATGTTCGGAAAGAACGGGAAGAACCGTCCCGATTCCCTGACGGCGCTTCCCGAAGAGGCATTGTCTTTTGTACGGTACGCAGTGACATACCTTGACAGTTTCAATGTGGAATCCTCTTACATGTACTATTTTTCTGCGGACGCCGGTAAATGTTACTACACGGACGGCGAGAATCATCCGTATAGAATTTCAAAAGCCAGTGCTGAGGCATTTTTGAATTCAGATTTTTCAGAGAGCGTGTATTCGACGGCTTTTCCGCCTACAGTAAAAATCGGCAAGATTTCTCTTGCTCCCTACACCGTTGATTGGAGTTACAAGACAGTGGGCGGTGTGTTGAAAAAATCTTCGGCCTCTTACAGCGATAGAAATGAAACGACGGTTTTGGAAAGTTTCCTGTCGGGACTTGCGCTGGATTTTTCAGTGGAGCCTGATGAGATCACGCTGAGGATTACAGACAAAAAGAGTGGCGACAGCGTTTATTCCGGTAGTTATGCCGGGTTGACCGCGTTGACTTTTGACGGTTCCCGCGACGTGAGCGTGGATATGACCGCTGTGTGGAACAACCTGGAAAACCGAGGATACAATGGTGTGATGAAATATTTCTTTGAAGGAAGAATGTTTGGCAGATCCGCCTTCAAGTTGAGCGCTTCCTCTGCGAAGTGCGGGGACGTGGTGATTCTCAATGCCTACAATATTATTGATCCTTCTGAGATTACGGTAGTCACTGATCCCCAACTTTCATTTACACCCCAATTCTACAAGGTAGGGGATTTCTGGCAGGCTTTGGTTCCCATTGCGGTAGACGCCGTTGAGAGCAATACCACGGTTTCCTTCACCGTTTCTTCTTCTTCGGCAACCGACATCTTGCTTTTAAACGTTGCGCCGCTTCCGAAGAAAGAATACAACTACAGTTCCAAGACGATGAAGGACTATTATACAGAATCAGTGCTCAAGTCACTGAGGGAGAACATGGCGTCGGTTGCTCTTGAGGCTTCATCATTCTCATTTAACGGCGGAAAATTCGTCATACCCACTGAGGGCAACTACTATTCCGAAACTTCAAACTACGATTTTGGTACAAAAGTCAATTTACACGACGTAGGAGAAAGTTTTATCGCGCTGGATCATATGTACTGTGCAAACATGGGCGCGGTTACCGACGGAAAAGTGGGAGAGGGAAAGAGTACGTCTGTGCTTGCAGCCTTTGACGGAAAGGTGGTATATGTAGGTTCTCAGACTTATACCGGACGGCTGGTGGTCATTGATCACGGAAGCGGGCTGAAAACATGGTACTCCAATCTTTCTTCGGATATCGCGGTAAAAGTGGGTGACACCGTGACCGCCGGACAGTTTATTTCTCACGCTGCGGACGGCGGACTGAATGCCGACAACAATTTCAATTTCCATGTGGGTGTGACGGTGAACGGGGTTCCTGTAGACATTCAGCCGCTCATTGACAGAGGACTGATTTTCAAAGACTGACCGTTCCGAAGGACCAATCAAACACGCGACGGTGGGCCGTCGGTGTCTGAAGAAACGAAGAGCGGGAAACTGTGAATCAAAATCCGAGGTAGCAGGCAAAAGACGGAAAATGAAAGTGAAACAACAGGCAGATTGCAGCGCCTTGCCGTGGTCTGCCTGACTTTTTGTGACGTAAGGTCAGAGAAAAGGAAAAAAGATTTATACAGAAGAAAGATTTTGGAAGGAGAGGACGAAACACGAAAAACCGCTTGGTTTCGTATGTACTAAAATGTTCGACTTTTTTCGCTATGATCATATGAATGTTCTTGACGCGCCGATAGCGGTTCTTTCAAGGGATTGCCGTGTCATCTACAGAAACCAGGCCGCGCTTGCACTTTCAAGAAAATTTGCTCTTAACAACAATTTTATCAAATGTTTTGAAGATGGAAACAATCAAGCGCTGCGCTGCATTGAACGCGGAAGGCCGGTGATTGCGAAAATTGATTTGGGATATGGGGGAACGCATACTGCGCTTTTGGTACCGGATAAAAGTCCCGAGGGTACGGCTGCCATTCTGGCGCTGGCGCCTTTACTGGAGGGGGAACTGTGTTACGAACCGTCCGTGGCGACCTTCTCGCCCCAACCGTTTATGCCCGGGACGGCGACACTGCCAGGGGGAAAAACACTTTCGCAATTGGGGATGGTATTGATCAATTCCTATGCCGCTCTGCTGTCTTCTGAGATTTCCGTGGGTAGAGAAAATTTTACGTTGGGATATGCCTGTGCTTTCCTTAATCGACTATACGATCGGATTTTTTCATACCGGCCGTATGAAGCGTCTGCGAAGTGTACAACTGAATGTGTGAATATGCCCATCGGACGTCTTTCGGAACTTTTTCCCCTTCTTGCCTGCCTTTCGGTGATTTTCACGGTGAACGCACAAGATCGGAAGTTGGAAGTGATTTTACATTGCCAGAATGAGCGTCCTGTCTTTTCTTTTTTCTTCATCCCAAGGAATTCTGTAAAGAGCGCTGAGGGTGAGGTGATAGAACTTTTTGAGATGTTCCCTGGAAGAAAAGTGGAATTGGCCATTCTCTCAGCAGTATCTGATCGTTTGGGATGGGATATGACCGTCAATATTTTTGAAAAAACCGCCAACGTTGAATTGAAGGGACGGGAGCGCATCCCCGCGTACTTCTTCAGAAGCATCGACAAAGAGCAGAATCTGTACGTGCTTTGCCCGATTGAGGAGATTCTTGATTTTCTTTGCCGTCCTTTTTGAATCACTTAGTTGTCGGACTGTGTGTAAACGGAGGCAGACAGCCTGCGCATATTGTTCTAAGTTCCACCGCTTTTTCATAAAATAACGAAAAGGGTGGTGCGTATGAAATATGAGGCATGGAAAAAATGCGGGGCAGGTGGAATTTGTAAGAAGCAAAAGACATATAAAAAGAAGTTTATCCGCACTTTTGTCGGTTATAATGCTGTTTTGCATGGGTTCATGTGCTCCAAAAAAGATCACACCGTCGGAAATTTTAAAAAGACTTTTGTCAGATTTGGAGCGTGAATGTGTCTGCAGCACCCTTTATGACCGTTCGGAACTGATGAAGGACGAAGATAGCAGATCGTTTTTCGCATCGTTGTATGGGGAAACGAAACTCCCCGGACAACTGGGCGCGGCCGATGACTACGCTATGGCCCTTTCGAAAAAAGATTTGGGCTTTGAGATACAGATTTTTCATTTGGCGCATGAGTCGGAAAGCAGACGTATAGAGGAACTGCTTCAAATGCGCATAGATCTTCTGAGAACGGTGGATAATCGACGATATCTGATGGAGGAATATGATACTTACATCGCCTCTGTCATGATTTATAAGTGGGGCGGCTATGTCTTTTTGCTTGCTACAGGCGATAATGATCGGGCGATCAAGATCATAAAAACAATTCTTTGAAAACGCCATGACGGCGATGATAAAGAAGTGATAACGCTTCGGGAATGTGAATTTTCCAGGAATTGATTTCTGTTGGCGTATGGAGTATTCCGTATGTGAACGCCAATGTCAATATGTTTCCCCGCTGACGAACCTTTGGATGAAGGAGACGGCTGCAAACCGTATGAACAGCAAGCGCCGCTGAAAGATCCGGACAAAAGGGCGAACGGCACAGGATAGATATAGAGAATAAAAAAGAGGTGGAAAAACGGTGAATACCATCAGGATTGAAAAACTGAACACACGCATGATCGCACACAGGGGAGTATCCGGCATAGAGCGGGAAAACACTGCCGCTGCTTTTGTCGCGGCGGGAAATCGAAGTTATTTTGGAATTGAAACGGATGTACATAGGACGTTCGACGGGAAATACATCCTTATTCATGACGACGACACTCAACGGGTGACGGGCACAAAACTTCCGGTGGAAGGCGGAACTTTTGAAGAACTGAGGGCTCTGCATCTGCCAGATCTGGACGGTACGCCGAGAGGGGATCTGATTCTCCCAACGCCCGAAGAGTATTTTTCAATATGCAAAAAATATGAAAAAACCTCGGTTTTTGAGTTGAAAAATCGATTTGAAAGGGAACAGATTCGCGAAATTGTTGAAATCGTGAAAGAGAGTGGCTGGCTTGAGCACACAATTTTCATTTCCTTTTCTTATGACAACATGAGAAATCTTCGTTCTATTCTTTCGGATCAACCCGCACAATACCTCTTTTACGGTGAAATTGACGAAACGCTCATTGAACGGCTGACAGATCAACGGTTGGGACTGGATGTACGTCACGATCGGCTGAATGAGAGAACGGTATCACTTCTGAGGGAGCATGACATTGAAATCAACTGCTGGACGGTGAATGATCCTTTGAGGGGCGAGGAACTTGTGAGGTTGGGCGTGGACTACATCACCACCAACATTCTTGAATAGGAACGTCCGGTACTTTCGGAGTTTTCGGTTTCCCGTAAAGCGGGCGTAACGAACAAAATTTTTAAAAAAATGTCGGCACATCCCGTCAAAGAATCTGCCGATGTGTCAAGAGAAGACGAGAAAAAGCAAACGATGTGAAAGGAAAAAGGCCGAAAAAACCGGGTTCGTTCTGTTTCCGGTTATCACCGGAAACCGACCCCGACACCGTGGGAAATTTCCCCGACAGGTATATTTCCCAACGGAACGGCTTTTTTGAAGGGACGGTTAAAATTTATGAAGGAAATTGATCGGGCATATTATACAGGAGAGCGGCCATTGTTCGGCGCTCAGGATCTTGTTCTTCGGGATACGATTTTTACGGATGGAGAATCGCCTCTGAAGGAAAGTTCGGACATTCGACTCTACGGATGTATGTTCAAGTGGAAATATCCGCTGTGGTACGCCAAAGATATTTACGCAAAGGATTGTACCTGGTTTGAAATGGCGCGGGCGGGCGTTTGGTATACCGAACGTGTAACTGTGGAGAATACGCAAATTGAAGCGCCCAAGAATTTTCGTCGCTGCAACGGTGTGACACTCAGAGACGTTTCCTTTCCCAATGCTGCGGAAACGCTTTGGAATTGCCAAAATGTTGTTCTGGAAAGAGTGACGGCAAAGGGAGATTATTTTGCCATGAACTGTGCGGATATGACCGTGAATCATTTGACGTTGTACGGGAACTACTCCTTTGACGGGGCCAGAAATTTGGAGATCCGCAATGCTAGAATGCTTTCGAAGGACGCTTTCTGGAACAGCGAAAATGTCACGGTATATGACTCGTTCATCTCTGGAGAATACCTTGGGTGGAATTCCAAAAATCTGACGCTGGTGAATTGTACAGTGGAGAGTTTGCAGGGCATGTGCTATATTGACAGTCTGGTAATGAAGAACTGTAAGTTAATCAACACTACACTATCCTTTGAATATTCCACGGTGGACGCGGAGATTGTGGGAAAGATCGACAGCGTATTTAACCCCTCAGGGGGAAGAATCAAGGCCGATCATATTGAAAAATTGATTCTGGAAAAAGACAGAATCGACCCTTCAAAAACGGTGATTTACTGCAGGGACAATCTTCCGAAGGGGGGACTGTGATGGCATATGACTTTGATACGGCGCCGAGCAGACGGAACACCTGGTCGCTAAAGTGGGATGTGAACGAACGAGAACTGCCCATGTGGGTGGCGGATATGGATTTTCAGACGGCACCCGAAATTCGCGCCGCTATTCAGAAGCGTCTGGATCATGGGGTGTTCGGATATTCGGTGGTTCCCGATGAATGGTATACGGCGATTCAGAACTGGTGGGAGAAACGACACAGTTTTCGTATGGAAAAAGAATGGCTGATTTTCTGTACTGGCGTGGTGCCTGCTATTTCTTCTATCGTGCGCAAACTGACTACAGTCGGGGAAAACGTTCTGATTCAGACGCCGGTGTATAACATTTTTTTCAATTCTATTCTCAACAACGGCAGACACGTCTTGGAAAGCCCTCTCGTTTACGACGAAAATGAGTATTCGGTGGATTTTGACGACCTTGAAAAAAAATTGGCTCTTCCCCAGACATCCATGATGATCCTTTGCAATCCCCACAATCCTGTGGGAAAGATCTGGAAGAGAGAGGACCTGAAAAAAATCGGACATTTGGCGGCAAAATATCATGTGCTGGTGGTATCAGATGAAATTCACTGTGATCTAACCGATCCCGGGAAGGATTACCTGCCTTTTGCTTCGATTTCTGAGGAATGTCTGAATAACAGCGTCACCTGCATTGCTCCCACCAAAACTTTTAATATTGCGGGATTACAGACGGCGGCGGTTTGTGTGCCCGATCCGGTTTTACGCCACAGGGTAGAGCGCGGTTTGAATACCGACGAGGTGGCGGAGCCGAATTCTTTCGCCGTAGGCGCAACGGTCGCTGCTTTTACGCAAGGGGCAGAGTGGCTTGATGCGCTGCGGATGTATCTATATCAAAACAAACAAGTTGCGCGCGCCTTTTTCAGACGCAATATTCCCCAGGTTAAGATTGTTCCTTCAGATGCTACCTACCTTCTCTGGCTCGATTGCGGCGCTCTTTGTGAAGATGCCTCGGTACTTGCAAAATTTCTTTTAAGTGAAACCGGGTTGTATTTGTCACAGGGCGAACAGTACGGCCATGTGGGAAGGCAATTTCTGCGCATGAATGCGGCCTGCCCACGTGCGACGTTGGAGGAGGGTCTGAAGAGATTTTACGAGGGCGTGCAGAAATTTTCTGCGTCGGGCAGATCTTTTTAGTGCAGTGCTTTATTTTCGAAGAATTATCTGTTCGTCCGTGCGGAATAACCCTAACCTACCCGTTTGAAGAACAACCGATACAAGAACAAAACCCGCGCTGGTATTCCGGCGCGGGTTTTGCTCTTGTGGTCCGGCGTGGATAAAAGTTGGATCTGCGGAGCCGCAAATCCGTTTTTTGTGCATTTGCCACGCACAGTTACGGTTGAAATGTGGGATTGGAATTTGGGTTCCCTGTTGCAAAGGTTAACATCCTGCCGTTGTTCCGATTCGTCGTATCGTGGGACATTTGCTTCTCTAAAATGTATTTTAAGAATATATTTTTTAAATTTGTAAATGTGTATTGACAAAAATTATCTAATCATGTATAATATATACATAGATAATTTTTACGCAAATGTAAAAAATAATCTATGAATGTTACATGGGAAGGGGTGAATCCAATGTGGAGATGAGATTTAGATGTTTTAACGTTCAAGAACAACAAAATGAAAATTCAAATGAATATGAATTGTAATTAATTAAAGGAAGTAAAATATGAAAAAAATTATTAAAATATTTGTTTCCGTTCTTTTGATTGTGGAAATGATTGCGACATTTGTAATTTCTTCAGATGCCATATACTGCAATAGTTATGACAGCGGATATCAGTATTCAAGTAACTACAATTTATTCTATGCCCAGTCGAGGGTTTATTTAACTGGGACGACGTTTGAGTATGTGATGTCCTTGGGCGAGGTAAATACACAAACTGAGTCTATTTCCACAAAACCGCTATATTTCACTACATATGCCGGTGTATCGTATTTTGACAATGAAGGTTTCATTTATCCAGGCTATTCCCAGAATTATCTTGGTTACACAGCTGGAAATACGTATTATACTTCGGGTAAAGCGACGAAGGATTGTAATAAGGAGTGGGTATTTAAGTACATGTACACCTGGACTGCAGTTACAACCAGTAAAGATCATGGCGTCAATATGCCCGAACCGATTAGTCCTGAGTATAGTTGGCTGGTAAAGAAAACTCTTGCAGACGTTTTTGAAGAGTATCTGTGAGGTTGTGGTTTATAAACTGACAGACTTATGAATCCATGAAAACAGAGAACGATTTGTTCATACATAATACAAATCTTTCTTTCATGCTTTTGAATAACAGTTTTTGGGTACATTAAAAATGTTTGAAGTTGATGACCATGGAAACAGGACGTCAAACGGCTGATTGCTTAACGATGTGTTTTTTATTTTTCCAAAAATATATACATACACAGAACATTGAAGTCAGGCAGCGGCAAAAAAGCGGACTGAAAACTGTTGGAAATACAGAAAGGCATGAAAACTGGGGGAGGAGAGCAGACTCTGTGCCCGCAGATAAGACAGATAATGGATGGCAGTTTACCGTCAAATAAAATGTGAGAAGGAGGAAAAAACCTCGATGAACATCAGAATGAGAGCGATATGTCTGCTGTTGATTCTTTTATCGCTGTGCTCGGCAGCGGTCGCTTGCGGAAAAAAGCAGAACAGGCATGAATTTTCTTCTGACGCTCCGTATCAAAACACTGATTTTTCCGAAAGATTCATAGATTCCATTTTTGCCTCGGATACGGATATGGCGTTTGTATACATGGACGCCGTCTATTTTGGGAGCCACTATTTAGGTTTGTGTTATGTGTCCACGGCGGATTTAAAACCGGAGGTGAAAGACGGTGTTTTCACATATGCTGAAGAGTTTGATGAGGTGCAATCCCTGTGCACCGATCCCAAGTGCAACCACGGCAGCGTCGTCGACGAGTCCATAGATTGTCCGGTGCAGCTCTATTCGCCGGAATCCCTATTTCTGCTGGACGCGCATGAAAGCAACGGCGGATATCCGATTTTCTATATTGCACGGGCGATTTCTTCGGATTTCGACTATGACGCCATAGAAGAAGAAGGCATTGTTTCGGTTATTGCGTCCGGTTACGCGATCTATCGCTATGATAACGGCAACAATAAACGCAAAGAGGTTATCGCCATCAAGGAACCCATTGTGAATCTGGCCGTTTACGGTGATTACATCTTTTATGTCACTTCCAGCAAAGACGGAGAACAGAAGGTTTCGGTTATAAACAAAAGCGGAGAGAGCATTTGTACCGGCGAGGCAGTGAAGGGAGAAATTGATCTTGTAGGCTTTGAGAATGGAACGCTTTATTATGCGGACCTTTCCGGAAGAGTTTACACTCTGTCTTTGGAAACGAAGAAGAGCGAGTGCATCTACACCGTAAAGGATTTTGTGATCCTTCCTTTGATGTCTAAAAGCGCGCGTATGACGGTATATGACGGGTATCTGTATTTTGATAAGGGCATGGAGGATACAGATGTTTATCCGATAGACGACGCCGGAAACACCATGCACTACGAGGTACCTACCAGAACCATCGCACGCTTGCCCTTGAGTGACCTTTCTGCTCCCATGGAGATCGTCGCAGAAAAGGTATTCCAAGACTCCACGCACGGTATTCATGACGGAAAACTGTACTACTGCAAACTGGAAATGGGAGATCGGTCGCCGGGTACCTATTGGAATTTCTGCGGGGGAACGCTGTATGCAGTTGATCTTAAAACTCTTGAGAGTACGGAGATCATCAAAGATTGCGGAATACAGTTTGAACGTGCGTTCAGTTATCTTTCAGAAAATTTTTGCGTCGGGCTCATGGCCACCTACTCAGAGAAGTACGCCGAAATTTATAATGAAATTCCCGAGGAAATAAGAACCGGAAGTTATTGTTACTTTTTCCTTTATGACTTTAACACAGGAAAACTGTTTGCGCTTCCCATTTAACGACTGAAACGGTGAAAGGCCTTAGGCGCAGAGTGTGAGAGGAACATGTTATGAAAGAAGAATTCAAAAAATATTTCGGAATCAAACTTCAACTGTTTTCTCTTTGCTTTCTGTTTCTGCTTGGAGGAGTTCTATGCTGGTTTTATGTCTGGGAACAAACCGATGTAGATAAAACGGAATTTTTGAAAACCGTCGAAAGTTTTTTTCTGAGGGACGCCGACAAAAGCAGGGAACTGTATGAATCGTATGTGGAGGAGGCGGAGAACTATGAGACGGAAAGACGTCAGTGGATGATGAACGGAGGAGGGGGGAACCCCCCGCCTCCTCCTGTTTATTCCCATACTTTCAGCGAGAAATACAGTGATTTCGATCTGCTGCAAACCTACATGGAGAACTTCGTTTCAGCCGAGGACCGGGAGAAAAAGGTGGAAAAAATGGTCACCGACACCGAGCGGAGATTGCGGGAGTATCGCAGAAACGGCTATGATGAAAACAGTTTTTCCTTCAAGAACAATCTGGAATATCAGAGGGTTTACGAAGAACTTAGAGGGGGAGAAAAAGCAACGGACGGCTTCGTGTGGGGCTGGGATCTGTTTTTTTCCTTTGAGGGTGTGGGATTGATTTCCGTCTTGGCGGGTGTGTTGTTGGGCTGCCGTGCTTTTACACTTGAAAAAAGTTGCGGAATGCTGCGGGTGATTCGCGCCACAAAATATGGAGGCGTAAGGTTCGCACGCGATAAAATTTTCTTTCTTCTGGTTTCCTGCGCACTTTCCACCTTTGCGGTTTTCGCGGTATGTCTCGCGGTAATCGGATTTTCCCAAGGTTTATCCTCTCTTTCGTCCCCGCTGTGGCAGATAAAGGAATATTTGCTCATCCCCTATGATATGAGCATCGGTGTGGGTGTGATTTGGCATTTTGTAAACTGTTGGATTGCGTCCGTGACTTTTGCGCTTCTTGCGGCAGCGTTTTCACTTTGGTTTGGGGGGAATGCACTGCCTTCCTTTGCCCTCGGCACGTCGGTCTTTGTCGTGGAATATCTGCTGCTTCAAGATGACGATACTTTTTTTACCTCTTTCAATCTTTTTTCAAACTTGCGTTTTGAAAAATGCTTTGATGTGCTCCACACCGTGTCGGTTTTTGGCTTTCCTGTGTCCTGTCTTTGGATAGGGTTCATTTTAACTGTTATAACAGCGGCTGCGGCCGCGTTGCTGGTTTCCTTTTTGTTTAAAACGAGGCGGGAAACCCCGAAGAGAGCGGTGGGGAGTTCTTTAATCGCACGGTTTGTGTATATGCGAAAACAAAGAAAAACCGGATTTTGCTTCTGTCATTCTGTACACCTCTTTTGGCAGGAATCCTCAAAGATTTTTACATTTTGGATGGGTATCCTCATCATATTTCTTTCTGTTTTCAGATTTTGTATGGTGTCGGAACAGTACGACGGCAATTTGACATTTGACGACCGTCGAAAACTGATGTATATGGCGGAATATGAGGGAATGGAACTGGAGGAAGTATTGAAGGATGTTGGGGAAAGACTTGCCCTTTATGGAGAGACGCTTTCAGAAGAAAAAATTTCCCAAATGACATTTGACAGGCTTTCGGGAAAAATTTCTGAGGATGAGTATGCCGAATTTAGAAATTTGAAGGCAGAGGCGGAGTCCCATAACCGAACGCTGACCCAATTTTATAGCGAAGTGGAGTACCTGGTGGAAAAACAGAATTCCACGGGCCTTTCCCTGGAAATCACTTTTTACAAAGGGTTCTTAAAATTCTTCTCCTTGCATTTCGATGTTTTGCTTTTCGCTGTCCTGATTCTGATGCTTTCAGGAGTCTATGCGATGGAAAAGGAGAGTGGGATGATTCCTATTCTTCGGTGTACAAAAAAGGGGCGAAAAGAGATATTTTTAAGAAAATTTTCACTTGTTCTGATCATTTCTTTCGCGGCCACGGTGCTTTTTACCACCATGGATGCGGTGATGATCATGAAGAACTATGACATGCAGATGCTGTCAAAGCCACTGGTTTGCTGTATGCGCTACTCCGCGTTTTCTTCAGGAATTACCGCGGACGCATATCTTGCGGTGGCTTTGGGTGTGAGACTGGTTGGATTTGTACTGTTCGGAACGTATATTTTCGTCCTCTCTGCTCTGACACTTTCCTCTTGGGCAACAGCGAGCGGCGCCATACTGCTGGCAGTTCCTTACGTCATATCGAAACTGGGAGCCAAACTTCCTTATTTTATTGACTTTTCCATGATTCTTTCAGGGGATCGATTCTGCCTGTTCACTGCTTCCGGAACGAACGCGTTTCCTGCGATTGGTTGCTTCTCCTTCTTTACTGCGGTTGTTCTTCTAATGCTGGCGGCGGCCTATAAGAAGATGGTGCGGTGAACAGGGAACGGGAAACGCATGAAAAAACAAGTTTTCAAGATACGGTTATCATCCTGTATTATTATAGTGAAGTAAATTTCGGCTTTTGCAGTGAAAAACCGCAAGGAGGAAAGGGCAGATCAAACTTGCAGTCGGCGCTGGCATGCACGGTTGGCGGGTTCCGACCGCTCTATCGCTCTATCCATTCATTGTATTGAAGCGAGATTTTTATGTGGAACCGTCAGGAAGCGTCAAAAAGCAGGAATCCAATAGTATTGATCGAAAAGTTCGCGAACATATGAATGATCCAAGAGAGAATAACATTTTCGTTTTTTTCATCGAATTTGTTAAAAAGGAATCCCCCTAAAAAGAGTCCCGCCAACGCCGCAAGAACCAGGGGCAAGGCAAACCAGCCGATCATCATCGCGATATGGTACAGTGCAAAGGCTGCGCTGCTGAAAATATAGGAAAACTTTTTTCCCGAAACCTTTTTTAGCGTAATAAAGGAAAAACCTCGAAAGAAAATTTCCTCAAGAAGAGAGTTTACAAAACTGATGTAGAGTGCCACGGCAAGAAAATTGTTTTTGTTCACTCCCGTGGTGTTCGTGAGAGAAACTGTCAGGCCTGAGAAATCAAAAATGTTCCGTGTGAGAAAATAAGCGCCTAAAATCAAGAGATAGACTCCTGCGCCGAGAAGCAAGGCGATTGTAAAGCCTCTTTTGGTTGGCTTGAGCAATTTTTTAAAGTAAAAGGTCGGATCTTTCTTTTTATAGAGCAAAGGGAAAAAAAGAAAAAGAAAAATTTTTATGAGAGATTTGGCCACATATCCCGGGCGGAGTATTGCGTCCACAATTCCCATGAGGATACAGGCGATAAGAACCGAGGACACGATTAAAACGGCCGGAGCATTGTGCACTTTGAAAGATCTTTCGGTTGTTTTCAATGGAAAATGACTCCTTTCTTTCTGAAGGGATGATTTGTAAAACGGTTAAAATAAAATCGGCGTGAAAGCACAGTGTGCGCGGTTCACGCCAATTTTCGTTTCAAAGGGTCGTATATGTAGGAGTTTGGGAATTTTGTCAGGTGCGGCCGGGTGTAATCCGGCACAATCGGGCGCAGCAATGCAAGTCGGTTTGAATGGATCAGTCGGCTAACTGCGCAACCGATGCAACCGGTGCAACCGAAGCAATCGGTAAAAGCGTTGCAAAGCCGGTTAAAACGGCACAAAACGGGACAAAGGACCGGGGACAGAACACAGTGGTGACTGGGTCGAGTCGGGGCCGATTGCGAGGAAGGACGTGGATACTGAAACCTCAGCCGGGAATTCAGACTTTGCAGAGGTTGGGCGTTTCGTTTTCCGAAGGTGCAGAAAGTTTCTTGCGATCCTGCTGCAGGGTGTAGAGGTCAAAGTATTTTCCTTTATTTTTCAAAAGTTCAGCGTGCGTTCCTTCCTCAAGAATCTGACCATTTGAAAGATAGAAGATCTTGTCGGCGTTTTTGACGGTTGACAGACGGTGTGCCACGATGAGCATGGTGCCGATGTTCATCATGCGCTCCAAAGAATTTTGAATCAATTGTTCGGTTTCCGTGTCGATGTTGGCAGTGGCCTCGTCAAGAATCATGATCTCCGGCTTATGAACGATGGTTCTTGCAAAGGAGAGTAACTGTCTTTGTCCAGCGGAGAAATTGTTTCCGCGTTCACGCACTTCCTCATCCAAACCGTTTTTCAGTCTGCAAATAAATCTGTCGGCGTTTACATAACGGCAGGCATCAAGAACCTCTTTATCCGAGACGTCCGTTTTTCCCAAAACAATGTTGGAGCGCACGGTGCCGGAGAACAGAAACACGTCCTGTAACATCTGTCCAAAATGTCTGCGCAGAGACGAAACGGAGATCTTTCTCACGTCGATGCCGTCTAAAAGAATTTCGCCTTTTTGTATATCGTAGTTGCGGCAGATCAGCGACAGAATGGTGGTTTTTCCAGAACCTGTGGAACCGACAAACGCGACGGTTTCCCTTGCTTTAACGGTAAAGGAAATGTCTTTTAACACCCATTCTCCTGGGACGTAGGCAAACCAAACGTGGCGGAATTCGATATCTCCCTTTACATGTTCCAGTTCAATGGGGTTGGGACAGTCGGTAATTACCGGTTGTATATCCATAACCGTGAAAATTTTTTCGGCGGATGCGAAGGCTGATTGCAGCCAGTTGAATTGTTCCGCGAGACTTTGAATGGGGTTATAGAATTTGTTGATGTACATATAGAAAGTGACCAGAGTTCCGCCGTTGATGACCTGTCCTAAAAATTCCGTGTGATCAATGTATCCCTTTCCGCACAGATAAAACAGGCAGAGTACGGAGGAGATGTAAAGCATGTATACCAGCGGTCGAAAAATGCCGAATACCAAGATTTGCTCGGTTTTGGCTCTTCCCAGCGTTTTGTTCTTTTTATCAAATTGATTTTTTTTCACCGCTTCTTTGTTGAAAATCTGAATAATTTTCATCCCCGAAAGATGTTCGGAAAGAAAGGTGTTGATATCCGTTGTGCCGTCTTTCACCTTTCTGTAGGCTTTGCGGGTGAATTTTCGGAAAACAAAGGTAAAAAAGACGATAAAGGGAACAAAACAAAGCACCATCAGCGTCAATTCATAGTTTAAAAAGAACATGGCAAACAGGACAAAAAGAATCACAAAGGCGTTTTTGATCAGGTTTACCAAAATATTTGTAAACATCATGGAGATGGCGTTGGTATCGTTGGTGACGCGGGTTACCAGTTTTCCCACCGGAATTTCATTGAGTTGTCCGTGGGAGAGACTTTCAATGTGTTCAAAGAGATCCTTGCGGATGTTGGACATGATCCTTTGCCCGGTTTTTTGTAAGAGAAGTGCTTGAAGAAATGTGCATACGAGAGAAACAATCAGAATAACCGCATATATCGCCACCATGGTGTAAAGGCGGTTCAATTCAAAATCCACTTTGATCATTTCCTCAATCCATCCTACCATCAGCGGGGAAATTACATCATAAGCGACTGAAAAGAACATGAGAAACAGTGCCAAAAGGAAATTTCCTAAGTAAGGTTTTGCATAGGAGAGCAGCCTTTTGATGATTACGCCGTCCTTCATGTTGCGCTCAAAACCGATTGCTTCTTTTTGTTTTCGAATTGTCAAATAGGCGACAAGGAAGATCAGAGAAAAAATCCCAACCAGCGCGCCGACGATCAGAATAGGGTAGTATTCATGCATATTTCTCACCTCCCTCCGACTTCTCATCCAATTTTTGGAGATCTACTGTGCGACGGTACTCCGGGCAGCACTCATAGAGTTCATCATGTGTACCTACTGCGACAATCCGTCCTCCGTCAATAAAAACGATTTTGTCCAAATTCTGGATGGTGGAAACACGGTGTGCAATGAGAATAGTCGTTTTTCCCCTTCGCAGGTTTCTCAGATTTTCCAGGATCACCTTTTCTGTTTTTACGTCTACTGCGGACAGTGAATCGTCCAGAATGAGAATGGGGGAGTTCTTCATCAGCGCCCTTGCGATGGAGATGCGCTGTTTCTGACCGCCGGAAACCGTGACACCGCGTTCGCCGAGTACTGTCTCATAACTGTGAGTAAATGCAGAAATATTTTCGTCAATGTCGGCCATGCGGGCGGCATTTACAATATCATCCATGGTTCCATTGTCGGATGCAAGGGCAATGTTGTTGGCGATGGTATCGCTGAACAGGAAGTTGTCCTGTGGAACGTAAGCGGCAAATTTCCGTACGGTCTTGATGGGCAGGGAATTGACGTCTTTCCCGTCGAGAAAGAGCGTTCCGTCCGGCACGTTGTAGATGCGCAGAATCAGATTTACCAGCGTTGTTTTGCCAGAACCGGTATTGCCAATGATACCGACGTTTTCACCTGCATTTATGTGAAAGGAGACATTTGTAAGCGTCTGAATTTCACTTCCGGGATAGGTAAAACAAAGATTACGAAATTCAATATCTCCGGTCAGTTTATCTACGTCTGCCACATTCGGGCGGTCAAAAACTGTGGGTTTTTCCTTGAAAAGTTCTTCCACACGTGAAAGGGAGGCCTGCCCTCTGGACTGCATTTCGATAAGTTGGGAAATTGCCATGATTGGCCAAACTACCGAGGTGAAATATCCGATGAACTCCACAAGTTCCGCCGCGTTAAATACGCCCTCATGAACCAAATATCCCCCATAACCGAGAATTACGCAGACCACCGATTCAACAAAAAGCGTGACGCCTACAGAAAGTAACGTGGAAAATTTCGTATAGTTGATGTTGGCTCGTTCGTTTTCACTGTTCAATTTTCCGAAGGCCAGCAATTCGGCCGATTCTTTTACGAAAGCCTTGATAACTGCAATGCCCGAGAAACTCTCCTGGGAAAAGTCAGAGAGATTCGAGAAGGCTTCCTGCCGCAGTTTCCATTTTTTCATCAGGTATTTTTCAAGAACCATTCCGATGAAAAGCAAACACGCCATGGGAATCAGGCATAGAACCGTCAGCATTACATTCATGCGCGCCATCTTAATGACCGACAGAACGCCCAAAAACAGTGCGTCACAAAACATGAGAAAACCCGAACAGAAACAGTCTTGAATGGTTTCCAGATCGTTTGTAAACAGAGACATCAGATTTCCGACTTTGTTTACCTGATAGAACTCATTGGAAAGGTCTTTGAGATGGTCGAACATTCTACTTCGCAAATCAGTTTCAACCTTAATTCCCGCTCCGTAGATGCACACACGCCACAAAAATCTTCCCACAACCAGCAGGAGAATAATAAAAATCAAAGGCCTGCAAATGGAATCTAAAAGAAAAGATATATTAAAATTTTGTACTTCGCTGCCATTTTCAACTACCCCACTGTTTAGAGCGTTGAGAAGGATCCGGTATAGTTCGGGAATCTTCAATTGAAAATAGTCCACCACGATCAGTGCGGCCAGACCTATCAGCAGGTAGTGGGAATATTTTAAGTAATATTTGTTGATGGATTTGCCGAAAAGCATAATAACCTCGTTTGCACCATGCTGTATTGACAGTTTACACTTCCCGGAATTATAGCAGAGTACGAAAACTTTGTCAAGGATCTCAGACAACTGTTTTTTAACTTTACTATGACAATGAAGTGAACACAAGATGAATGAACGGGAAAATTGTAAGGGAGTTGGAAATTGTAAATGTTATTCTCAATCTGTCGAAAATACTCTCGGTTCGGATAAACGCAACCCCTGGAAAACATCCGATTTCGGACATTTTCCAGGGGCACACTTCACTATAAATTTTTTGAAACGTGAATGCCGTTATTTACTCGATCGTGACCATGTAGCAGCAGGAGAAGAGCGCACCTTCATTTTCGGGATTATAAATGTATATCACGTAAGTGTCGGCGTCTTTCAGTGCCAACTCGGTGGAGAAGGCTCTGCTGGTAACAGTGACGTTCGTAGAGAGCACCTCGGTGCCGTCAAGTTTTTTCACCTTTATATCGATAGAGGACACCTTTTTGGGCGTTGTTCCTGAGAATGTCATACCATTTGTGCTCTTGACCAGTTTGACAGGGAGATCTGCATCAGTCCCGGAACGGATGTTACGGGTCAGATTCCATTTGATGTTGTCGCTTAACTCCGTGGCTTTCACAAGACAAATCTTTCCGTTCAACTCTCCGATGGCGTAATTCGTGCCCTTTTCACTGGTGGTGTAGAAGGATACCGTGCCGTCGTCATTGTAGGAAACAGTCCATTTTTGCGCAAGGGGATCGGAATCGTTTTTCGCGTTAAACTGCAGAACAGTTCCGGTGTTCATCGCCGTAAGGAAGTCCATAGCGTAGGATTCATCGTTACGGTAGATCTTGCTCATGCCGGTTTTGCTGTCATAAGAAATGACAAAGTCCAGTGCGTCGCTTGCGGCGGTGCCGGTCTTAAATGTCATAGAGGTATCTTTGATGATATAGTTTCCGGTGGCCACGTTCTGGAACTTGTAACTGCCGCTGAGATAGTTGCCGATTTTGTCTTTGCCAAAGTCAAAAAGGTAGGTGTACTTGTCGTTGGCAATTGTCTGTCCTTCATCCAGATCCAGTTCACGAAGTACAGTGCCAGCGGCATTTTTAATTGTAATACGTTTGACAATGACAGGATATTTTTCATCTGTAGAGGTAATTTTGATGCCCCACAGGAAATCCTCATAGGTGGAATTTTCAGGAATTGAGGTGAGCAGTCTTTCAAAGTTGAGCAGATACACGCCATTCACCGCTTCGCCGTTTTCAATACCGGCGGGGTTGAAATAACCCTGAGCCAGATCATATTTTGGCGCGCCGGTGGAACTTGCATGATAGGGCAGAGCAGGGTAAATGAGGTTGGTGCGCGCCAAACCGTCGGTTCTGCTCAGTTCAACCTTGAAGGTGTTGCGGTTGCTGATGTCCAACTCCAATTCCGCATACATCTCGGGGACGTTTTCAGTAATATCAACATCCCAATATGTGAAATAGAAATAGTCCACTGCCCACGATCTCTTGGTACCTTCCGGAACGGCAAAGTCCTCAAATTCGGAATTTGTGTTGAGTGCGTCATACATCAACCATGCGTAGCCATCGGTTCCCCAGGAGGTTCCTTCGCAGTTGGCAAGGAGAAACGCGCCCTTGAGGGTGACACCGCAGGTGGTGATTTCCAAATCGTCGTCATATCCTACGATGGCTATCTGGTAAAGCGTCGTGTTGCTGTCCGTAGAGTAGGTAATTACGGTATCGTTCCGCTTGCCCAGCGTTCCGCTGTTGGCAGCCAACTTTTCCGTCACCCATCTGTCGGAATATCCCTGAGCGACGACCACGTTACCGGTGGCGATAGCGTCTTTGATTTTTTCCAAGAGCGCCTTGCCGTTATCACTGTTGGTGATGTTCACGCCGGACTTTTCTACATCATAGTATCCGGTGTCGCGCACGGTTTTTTGCGTGTTGCTGGTATTGATTGCTTCATACTTTACCAGTCTGTATTCAATACCTTTCATTGCAAGTTCTGCAGTGAGCGGCCATGCGATGGACTTGGCCACATATTTTCCGTTATTTTTCAGTCTGTAAAGGCCTGATACACTCTTGTCAAAGTCGAAAACATCCTTGGTGAATGCACCGTTGTCTCGAAGCGTATCATAGGATGCCGCAGCCCCTGTTCCGTAAAAAGTGGAAATAGGAGAGAAGCGATAAGATTCGCTGGTAGACGGATCCCACGTGGAGTTGGGGTTTTTGTTTTTTAAATACCGCGCCACTGCGTTTGTAAACTGCATGTAGGTGATGGCCTCCGCCGCCTGGCAGTTAATGCCGTTACGGTTGTCGATGGGAGGAAGCGTTCCGCTGTTTACAAGGGTGAAACTGCTCGGAAGAGCACCTTCATACTTCTTATGTTCTGCAGTGTTGGTCTTAATGGAAATACCCTTGAAGATGTCGTTAGGAGTGTTGCCGTCGTCATCCGTGATTGTCTCTTGGTGCGGGCTCGACGGCGTGTTGCCGTCATTGCCCACCGTGGGAGAACTGGTGTTATCAGTTGGCTCTGAGGTCTTTTTATTCCCGCAGGCGCTGAGAATCATCGTTGAGACACATAACAATACGACAAGAAGGATTGAAAGAATTCGTTTCAAGATAATTTACCTCCAGTAATGTAATGTACCGCGATCGGGTTACTCTAAGTGTAGTCCAGAAAGACGAAAAAGTCAAGAGGAAAGAGAAATTGTATACAAAATGTTTATATTTTTGTGCCGTCCTTCCCTCGTAACAAGTATATTTTGCATAAAAAAATCATGGTAACGACAATCACGGAATGGTGTTTTAAAATCCGTAAAAAAACAGATTTTCCATAAGTTTGATTTTTTCGTCTGAATGCAGGCTGTTTCTAAAAACAACCCGGCCGGGGTTTTCAGGCGGCGCGAGTAGGCAATTCTCAGACAGTTTTCGCCGTAACTGTCTGGCAGTGCCTTCGGCACCGTCGAAGAGGCGCACACTGTTCCCGAAAATTCGGCGCAGCGTCTGACCGACAAAGGGAAAGTGGGTGCATCCCAATACAATGGCATTTGGAGGATCCTGTAACTCCTCTTTTAAAAGCGTACGCAGATACTCCTCGGTTTGAGGAGCGCGTGCTTTCCCGGTTTCGATCAGTTCCACAAGTCCTGGACAGGGAAGGGTTTTAAAAGTCGCTTTGTCTGAAAGATTCTCTGCAAGATTTTTGAATTTTTCCAACTGCAGCGTCATAGGAGTTGCCAGAATCAGAACCCGCGGATGGTTCATAAAAAGCGCGGCGGGTTTGATGGCGGGTTCCACTCCGATGATGGGAAGCGTCTCATAATGTTCGCGCAGTTGTTGGGCGGCGGCCGCCGTTGCGGTGTTGCATGCGATGACGATGGCCTTGCAGTTCATCTTTAAAAGGAATTCTGTCGTTTGAAAGGTGAGACGCAGAACTTCTTCTCGGCTTTTGGTGCCGTATGGGGCGTTTGCTGAATCACCAAAATAGACAAATTGTTCATTTGGAAGGAGTTTTGTCAACGCTCTTAAAACGCTGATACCGCCGACGCCGGAATCTAAGACGCCAACAGGGTTTTCGCTTTTCATCATTGTACGCGGTTCTTTCCTTAGAAATGGCGAATTTCGGGGCTGTTGACAACAGCAGCCCCGAAAAACAGCCGATTTAACAGTATTCTTTACTTAACGGTATAGACTACCTGCGTTCCGTATACGTTGCCGTCGCAGAGCATCGTGAGGAGGTAGCAGCCCTTTTCAAGATCCACCGTCGCGGTGAATCCGTCTTTGTTTCCCGATGCGTCAACGGTTTGAATCACTTCTCCGTCTTTTATAATCCGGAGCTGCACCGTGCCTTCTGTGTAGTCCTTAGGGGCTTTCGCAGAGACCGTGATTTTCCCGGAGGAATTCGTGACGGACGTGGTGATGGGGGATTCTTCCACAGCCTCAAGAGTCCAGCGGTAGTTGTCCGAATTGCTGTCTTTGTTGATGCAGAAGTCGGTTCCGTTGTAGCCAAAGGCGTATTCGGGGTAGTTCTTCAGCGAGATGCGCAGGGTTCCGTTTTCCGTAATCTCGACGTTCCAGCCCTGGGTGTCCTTCGAGGGGTTGGGAGCGTTGAGTTTTACCTGGATATCATCGGCAACTTTCTTTTGATAAATGTCAAACAGATAGGTGTCCTTGTAGTTCCAGAAAGCATATTCGTCTTTTGTTCTGTCGTAAACAATGTGGAATTGGGATTCCTGAGGATTTTTTCCTTCATCCCATGCGAAAGTCATATGGTTCGAGGACAGTGTAAGAACCTTTCCGGTACCTGCATTTTTCAGTCGGTATGTACCTGCGCCGAAATACGCTTTAAGTTCTGTATCCTGATCGAAGACATACTCGTAAACTTCTCCCTTTTTAAGTTCCGGGGTGTCCTCAGGAAGAACGATTTTGGAGAGTATATTGCCGTCTTTGTCGATGAATTTGATGCTTTTGATCTTGACGTTTGATCCTTTGATGTTCACACCCCAGAGAAAATCGTCCGTAGTAAAATCATCTCCAAAGGAGCATAGGGTTGTAAAGGAAAAGGAGAAAAATCCTGTTTCGGGTTCGGTGGGATTTGCTTTTCCCGAGAAAGATAGACCGGTTTTAACGTCTGAGCCAAAGTCCGGCAGAATGCTCTGAGAACTGTGAAGATCCATCGCGGCAGGACTGAAGGTGTCAGTGACGCCGTTTTTGTCGGTTCTATTCAGCGTAATGTAAAGAAGATTGCGGTTTACTGCGGAGACTTCTACCTCCACTGAGAGTTCAGGATTCCCTATCGAAATGTCTTTGTCCCAGTATACAAAACTGAAGCGATAGAGCGTTCCGGTTTGCTCATAGGAACTGTTTTCATTGTAATGCTTCATACAGAGCATGCTTTCAAATTCCTTTGATGCATTGTAGAAGGAAATTTGGAAGCAGATGACTTCTGGATTGTCGAGGGAGTCGGTGAGAACCGGTGTACTGCCGGCCGCATACGTTCCGGAGGACAGATATTTCGCATTTCCTGCGGCATTCACTGCGTAAAGCAAAAATCCATCTTTATACTCTCCCGAAGGATTGGTAAGTCCCTTGTTGCTGGGAATCAGGGCAAAGAGAGTGTTTTCTCCTGCTGCATCCAACTTTACGACATTTCCTTCTGCGTCGTATCCAAGGTAGGAATTGCCGTTGCTGATATTGTAAGTCGTATACTTTTCACCGTCTATTGTGGTTTCACCGACGGGTGTGAATTTGTTGGTAAGAGGGAGTTGGCAGGAAATGGGCGTTTGCATTTTCATGGATTTGAGAACAAGCGCCGTTGTGCTGTTGTAGAAATAAGGATCGTTGAAAAGATCAAATTCCGAGATCTGGTTGCAGGCATCGTACATCAGCCAGACGTTTCCGTCGTTTTTCCAATCGCCCCAAGAGTTGCGTACAAGAAACGCACCCTTCATGGTCACGCCGCCTCTGGTGACGGTGATATCATCGTCATATCCGATGATGGCAACACAGTGGTTTCCGTCACTGGTGCTTTTGGATGACTTGTATCCTCTCCAGATCACTTCCTCGCCGCGCTTTCCAAGGTTTCCTAAGCCGTCGTCATCAATTCTGGTATACTGCCAGTAACTTGACCAACCGCAGATCGCCACCGCATTTCCGGCGGCAAGGGCCTCTTTGATCTTGTACAGAAGTTCCTGACCGGCCTTTGTGGTGGTCAACTGACCGCTGTGCGTGGAGCCGTACTCAATTTCTTCAAAATTGTTTAGACGGTATTTAAGTGCTTCCAACATCAGACCTTCTCCCACATCCCAAGAACGGGACTGAGGATCGCTTGCAATGGAACCGCCCCAGAATTTTGAATTGGAAGAGGTGCTCTTTTTGCAAATGGATATACTCATGGGCAGACAGCCGTCATCGCGGAGAACCTGATAGCAGTAGGACGTTCCCGCGCCGGAGAAGTTGTAGGTGAATTTTGGGGAGAAAAGATATTTCGGGTCCCCAGAGGAGGGATCCCATTCAATGCTGGGATTCAAGTGATGAAGATACTGGGATACTGCCACCGTGAACTGGGTATAGGTGACTCCTTCCGAAGTGCAGCTGCCGATGCTTCCTTGATTGTCCACCGTGGGCAGATGCTTTGTTCCGACAAGCGTGGAGTAAGCGGGTAGTTCAGGCTTTTCGGGTGTTGATGGGGTAGGGGTTACCGTGGGACTCGATGGCGGCAGTTCTGAAGACTGCGTGGAAGACTCGGCGCTCGGAGTGTTGGTTTGAGCGGGTTCGGTAGTTTTTCTCGAACCGCAGGCCGTGAGCAGAGAGAGCGCTGTCAGAACAGCCAAAATGAATGCCAAATACTTTTTCAAAATTCGCACCTCCGATAAAAATCCTGCGACAATACGTTGATCGCATCTATACTCATTCTAACTCTTTTTTTGAAATTTGTCAATCGTTAAGATGCGAATATCTTAGATTCTGAAAAAAAACAGCGATTTTTGCAAAACGCGTATCGCATTTTTGCAAAAATCGCTCGTTTCACGGCTAACAAAACCGCATGATTCAGTTTTTAAGGGCTTTAAATGCCGCCCTGTTTTTACTGATTTCCCCGACCGAAAGAGTCTCCCTCTTTTCGTTACACAGAGTTGCCTCCAAAAGCGCTGCCTTTCCTTTTCTTCCTTTCTTTAATTCAATGCCCCATTCATAGTCGTCAACGCTCTTACCTTTGGGAAGTTTAAGAAGGGGTAGGTAGGAAAATGCGAAGTATCCGGTGGATTCTCCACCGTTCAGAACACCGTCGAAATTGACATACTCCCCTTTCTTGCGGTCACAGTATTTGGGGTGGAACTCACTGTAGCGGAACATCGCCGGTGTGTATTTTTTTGAAACCGTCGAATTTTTTTCTTTCCTTGTAAGAAGAATTTTGAAACATTCCCGATCAGTTGCCTTCACTGTGACCTTGGCATACAGCGTCGGCATGCCGTACGTCACGTCTTCTTCCCAATTGATGAAGCAGAATTGATCCAATGTCCAGCATCTTTGCGAAACCGTGTCCTTACCCGCTGCGATGGAGAGAGTTGATGCAAGTCCATTCACCGGCGTGCCTGTAAGATTCCACGATTTTGCCTCAGGGTAACGGCCGTTGTTGTGGGTGGCAAATCCGACTTTCCGTCCGGAACTGGAAAATCCCAGTCCCGCATCCACCATACGCGCGCTTTCCTCATCTCCGGTTTTGTCCACGGCGTAAATCCAGTAGGATCCCTTGTACTCCTCCTTGTAATACTGCTTATCGGAGGAAGCCCACTCTGCCATTTCCTCATAGGGCACGAAAGAGAAACGTCCCGACGGGTCGCTTTCAAGGGTGAGCCCGCGATCTTCTTTTTCGGATTTGTAAGAAAGGAATTTTCCGCTTCTTTCATCTTTCAGAAGATAGGCCGGATAACTTTTTCCGTAAATCTCGCAACTTCCCTGTTCTATGAAGGTGAAGATCTGATTTTCCCTTGCCAGACTTGCAGGGAACATGCACATGTCTTGCGCCGGAGTCAGATACATCGGGCCGGAATAGAGAGAAGTGTCGTTGAGTTTTTCATATTCGGAAACCGTGTTTACCGAGTCGTACATCATCCATGTCAGTCCTTTGTTCTGCCATCCGCTTCCGTAGGAGTTGGCGATCAGAAACGCGCCTTTCAACTGTACGCCTGCAAAGGTTGCGGTGACGTCGTCGTCATACCCTACCAGCGTGACCTGATGTCCGCCGCCTCCGTTTCCAGCGGCAGCCACCACTGCGCTCTCGCCCACGGCGCCCAATGTTCCGCATCCGTCTAGTTTTCCGAAAACCCAGCGCGCGGGATATCCCCCTGTGACTACGGCGTCGCCGCGGACAATCGCCTCTTTTATAGAGATCATCAGTTCTTTTCCTTGCGCGCATGTGGTAAGTCTTTCAAGGTACGGCTCTTTTGTGAACCACACCTGCTTGTAGTTTGTGATGCGGTATTGAAGCGCCCGTTCCATTTGTCCGTCTGAGACAGGGAAAGAAGAAGTTTGGGGATATAATTTTCCGTCCTTGTCTTTGATGACCGAACCGCCCTGCTCATTTTTCATGAAGGAGCATTCGTCCAGGCGAAGGCATCCCTGTTCTTTGAGGATGTCGTAGACCCAGGCTGTTCCGGCGCCGGAAAGGTTGTATGTAAATTTGGGAGCGAAGCAATGATCGCTGTTGTCTCTGGGGCACCATGCCGAACCCGATTCCCGGCTGTGAAGGTATCTTGAAAAGGCGTTGGTAAACTGGTTCCGTGTGATGGCTTGAGACGCACAGGAACCAATGCCCCCCTGATTGTCAATGGCAGGGAAATGCGTTGTGCCAAACACGGAGGCGGAAGAAGGAAGAGTCGTTTGTTTTTTCATGAATATGATCCTTTCAAAACCAAAAATAGTCGCAAAATTGACTGGGACTTCAACTTTTCCCATTTTAAATGTTTTTCTCCCGATTGTCAAGTGGCACGGACCCTTTTTCTTAAAACTTTGCGGTTTCTCTGCCCGGGCGCATCAAAAAATGGTATGTTCTGGGGGTACAGCCGGCAATTGCGGGTTTGGAAGAACTCCAAATGATTTTGAAAAATCTTAGGGTCAGTCTCAGCGGCGAAGTTTCTTTGGCGCTTTTTTGATTTTTTGTATCCGTATTTTTCAGGAGCCCTTGCTTGTGCCTTCTTTTTTTAAGGGACTTTCGGCTGAATTTAAAAATTCCGAGATGTTATCAAAAACCTCTGAAAACTGAAAATCCCGACTGCAGTTGCAATGTACAACCTGCAATCGGGATTTTGGAGCTGGTAATCAGAGTCGAACTGATGACCTCATCCTTACCAAGGATGCGCTCTACCAACTGAGCCATACCAGCAGCGCCCTGACGCGAGATGTATTATAGCAATTTCCTGTCTGTTTGTCAAGTGGTATTTTTAAAAAAATCAAAAATGGCCTGTAGTTTTGTCAATGATGTGAGACCAAAAAAGGTGAAAAAATAATTGAGCAGATAGGATATTCAATCGCCCTGCGG
>CANQNM010000012.1 GCA_947625265.1 uncultured Clostridia bacterium | reverse complement strand
TGGCAAAGCCTCATATCGGCACGGATAAATTGTGCGAAGTCGTAAAAAATATTGAAAAAGAAATTGTGCGGTGCGGAGGAAAAATCGAATACGGCACAAAACTTCTAAAGGTATTGACTTCAACCGACGGACGTGTGAAGGGCGTGGAGACAAACAGAGGAACGGTTCCGTGCGGCGCCCTGATTCTTGCGGTGGGTCACAGTGCGCGTGACACCTACAGGATGCTTCTTGATTCCGGGTTTGAACTGATGGGGAAAGATTTTTCGGTGGGCGCGCGTGTCGAACATTTGCAGGAAGATATTGATCGGGCAATGTACGGAGACGCCGACATTTCTGTTTTGGGTCACGCAGAATATACCCTTTCCTACCGTGAGGGGGAACGGGGTGTGTACAGTTTTTGCATGTGTCCGGGCGGTCAGGTCATCTGTTCTTCTTCAGAAGAGGGGAAACTCGTGGTCAATGGCATGAGCAACTATGAAAGGAACGGGAAAAACGCCAACGCCGCCATTGCTGTTTCGGTTTTGAAATCTGACTATGGCGGACGGCCTCTTGAAGCGATTTCCTATCAGGAGGCCATTGAGCGGTTGGCGTTTGATAGGGCAGGCGGAGAATTCAAGGCACCCTTTCAGACGCTGGGAAATTTTTTAAAGCATCGGGAGGGTGGGAAAATTCAAAGGGTTTTTCCTACCTACAGGAACGGAAAGGCGTTGACGGCATGCGATTTGCATGGCATCTTGCCCGCCCACGTGACGGCACTCATGGAGAAGGGTTTTTCCCGTTTTGAAAAGCGGATTTCGGGGTTTTGCGCGGAAGACGCGCTGCTTACGGGAGTCGAAACCAGAACCTCTGCGCCGGTGAGAATTCTCCGCGTGGAAACCCTTGGGGCAAAGGGGCATGACAACCTGTATCCCGGAGGGGAAGGCGCCGGATACGCCGGAGGAATTACTAGCGCGGCTATTGATGGACTGCGTCTTGCGTATGCCGTGATTGCGCGGTATCGTCGACCGGAATGAACCGAAATTGGTTTTGCTTTGCGAAGTGTTTGACAGTGGAACTTTCTGCCGTACTTTTACGAACGAGGCGAACTTTTTTGAAGAAGCGACGCCATATACCGTCAGTTGTCAGTTGTCGACCCACGGCGAACCGTCGGTTGCGGGAGTGTCGGGGTTTCTTCTTTGGACGCAAATTTTTTGGTGAAAAACGCGCCGTTTAGATGCGGAATTCGGAAGAGGTGGTTTTAAAATGACGCAGGAGGGAACGGTTGTTCATACGGACGGACGGTTTGCGGTGGTCACTGTGAAACAGTCCACTGCTTGCGATGGATGCCACAGAAAAGACGGATGCACATCCTGCGCCTCGTCGCTTGAAGTTCGCGTGCACAATGACTGTATGGCGTGCATCGGCGATCGGGTGGAAATCACCGTTGCCTCGGGAAAAGTGTTGTTCTACGCGTTTGCGGTTTTCATTTTTCCCTTTGTTCCAGCGGCGGCGGCGTATTTTATTGCGGATTTTCTGACTGAAAACTCCTTTCTTCCCATTGTCGCGGCATTTGTGGCGCTCGCGGGAGTGTTTCTTACATTGCGGCTGACACTGGACAGAAAATCCAAAAAAGATTGCGACGCAAGAATCACAAAGATTGTGGAAAGGCAAAAATGAATGATCATTGACACGGAAATATCCCCGGAACTTCTTGAAAATCCTGTGATTCCGGAGTTGTCCGCCGCCTGCGGGATTCCGAATATTCTCACAACGATCCTTTTTAGCATGGGTTATACCGACAGAGAAGAGATTCTTTCATTTCTTTATCCTACGGCGGCGACGCTTCATTCGCCTTTTGAACTGAAGGATATGGAGAAGGCTGTAAATCGTATTGAAGAGGCGATCGACCGCGGGGAAAAAATTCTTATTTATGGTGACTATGATGCAGACGGCGTTACAAGTACGGCACTGCTGTATCTCTATCTCACTGAAAGGGGAACAACCCCCGTTTGTTACATACCGAACCGCTTGAAGGAAGGATATGGAATCAGCACGGCGGTGCTTGACCGATTTTCTTCGGAACATTTCAACCTGATGATCACGGTGGATACGGGATGCAGCGCTGGAACTGAAATTGCGCACGCACGGATCCTCGGAATAGATACAGTGGTGACCGATCACCATGAATGCTGTAAAGAATTGCCCGACTGTTGGGCCGTTGTCAATCCCATGAGAAAAGACTGCTCCTATCCTTTCAAAGGTTTAGCAGGCGTTGGTGTGGTTTTTAAATTGATCGGCGCCCTTGAGCGGTCGCGCATGCCGGAAAAATCCCCTCTTGAAATTGACGACCGACTTCTCGCCCGATATTCGGATATTGTCGCCATCGGGACCGTTGCCGATGTGATGCCGCTTACGGATGAAAATAGATACATTGTGAAGAAAGGGCTGGAGCGATTGACGAAAACCGAGCGGCCGGGGCTTTCCTCTCTTGTGTCTCTTATACAATCGGGAAAAGGCGCGCGCAGCGCGGTGAACGTCTCCTTTATCGGATATGGGATTGCGCCCAGAATCAATGCCGCCGGGAGAATGGGCGACGGACACTGTGCTCTTGATCTTTTTCTTGCACGGTCTGCGGCCGAGGGAAAGAAAATCAGTGAGGAGTTGTGCCGTCTAAATGTGGAGCGACAAAAGGAGGAGGCACGCATATTTCAGGATGCTTGCTTGGCCATCGACAGCGGAAAATATTCCAAAGACTCCGTGTTGGTTCTTGCAAATGACAGGTGGCATCAGGGAGTGATAGGAATCGTCGCGTCACGAATTGTTGAAAGGTATGGGAAGTCCGCCATTCTGTTTACCTCTGACGGCGATTTGCTCAAAGGTTCGGGAAGAAGTGTCAAGGGTGTGGATCTGACGGCGATTCTGGCTGAAAATGCGGAAATTCTCGTGAAATACGGCGGACACGAACAGGCGGCTGGAATGACGCTGAAACGGGAAGATCTTGACGAATTCCGAAAACGGATCAACGCCGGCATACATGACTCTGAAAACGTTGCCGTTGCGGAACAAAGATGCGAGGTTTTGTTGTCGCTTGCACCTTACGACATCACTTTCGGACTTGCGGAATCTCTGAAACTTCTGGAACCGTGCGGAAACGGCAATCCCAGCCCTCTCTTTTCGGCACAATCCTTGACTGTGTCGAAGATCATCCCCCTTTCCGGAGGAAAACACACCAAACTTCTTTTGGAAAAGGAGGGAATTACCTTTGTCTCTCTGCTCTTTGGTTCCGCTCCGGAAACATTGCCTTTTTGGGAGGGAGATGCGGTAGACGCTGTTTTTGAGCTGTCGGTCAACGAGTATATGGGAAAGAAAAGTCTCCAGTTGATGCTGAAGAATGTTTTCCTGTCAACAAAAAGCGCCGAGATTTGGACGTCCGATGAGAAACCGTACCAATCGCTGACTTTACAGAATCAAAGAATCGACGAAGCATTTATACCGAGCCGTGAGGATTTCGGAAAGGTGTACAGATGCTTGCGCGAACTTGAAACGCGCGGTGTGCAAAGAGTGTCGTTGCGCAGACTCTGTGACGGGTGTCTGGAGAAGATACGGCTGATGAAATGCGAACTGATTCTGGACGTTTTCGAGGAGATGGGATTGATAGAGCGGGACGCCGCTCTTCCTGGAGAGACGGTGATTTCTTTCCGATTGAAAAACAGGGAATCCAAGGTCAATCTTTCGGATTCAAAAATTCTAAACGGGCTTGCCGTTCTGCCGTATGCCACATGCAGGAATGGAAAAAGCGACGTGAATATATCAGAAATGCAAAAGGAGTTTTGCGTAGAGCAAAAGACATGAAAATGTACGAAGCAATAGAGGGTTTGATGCAAACGCTGTCTGAAACAGAAAAAAACTATGATTTGGAGAAGATCAGAAGAGCATATGAATTTGCCGCTGAACTTCATGAGGGACAATTCCGCGTAAGCGGCGAACCCTATATTTCACATCCTATCGCCGTGGCGGAGATTGTGGTCGGACTTGGGTTGGACACCGATTCGATTTGTGCGGCGCTTCTTCATGATACTGTGGAAGACTGCCGTGAAAAGGTTTCGCTGGAGATTATCCGAAAAAAGTTCGGCTATCCCGTTGCGATGCTTGTGGACGGTCTGACAAAACTGACGCAGATTCCCTTTGCGGATAAAGAAGAACAGGAGGTGGAAAACCTCCGGAAAATGTTCTTGGCAATGTCCAAAGATGTGAGGGTGATTTTTATCAAACTTTGCGATCGCCTGCACAACATGCGCACGCTGTATGCAAAACCCGAAGGGAAAAGAAGGATCACCGCTCTTGAGACCATGCAGGTTTACGCGCCTTTGGCGCATAGACTGGGTATGCAGAAAATCAAACAGGAACTGGAAAAACTTTCGCTGTCTTACCTTGATCCCATCGGATACAATGAGGTGAAAAAGGATATTGACCGCAGGTACGGTCAGAACATCAATTTTTTGCAGAAAGCGACAGAACAGATCACAGAAAAACTTCACGACCTGAATTTTGATTTCTTCATTGAGGGAAGGGTGAAGTCGGTCTACAGCATTTACAAAAAGATGTATGAGCAGGGAAAAAGTTTCGACGAGATTTACGATTTCTATGCTTTACGTATTATCACCGATACGGAACTGGACTGCTATACTATTCTGGGAATCATTCATGATATGTTCAAATCCATTCCCGGAAGATTCAAGGACTATATTTCGACACCAAAGCCCAATATGTACCGCTCCCTGCACACCACGGTTATCGGACGGGACGGCATCCCTTTTGAAGTACAGATTCGGACACGGGAGATGCATCAGGTAGCCGAATACGGAATCGCCGCACATTGGAAATATAAATCAGGAAGCAGGGAAAGCAAAGAGGACATCGACAAAAAGTTGGAATGGATTTCCAAAATTGTTGAGGGAGACGAGTATGTAAAGGATCCGGATGAATTCTTACGTTCTTTGAAGATCGACTTGTTTCAGGATGATATTTTTGTCTTCACACCGAAAGGAGATGTGATCACTCTGCCGGTCGGCTCCAACATTATAGATTTCGCATATGCTATACACTCGGCCGTGGGAAATCAAATGATCGGAGCGAAAATCAACGGCGCCATCGCGCCGATCGACAGTGTTCTGGAGAACGGTCAGATTGTTGAGATCATAACTTCCGGAACCTCCAAAGGACCGGGAAGAGATTGGCTGAGAATGGTCAAGACCGCCGAGGCGCGGAACAAGATCCGGCAGTGGTATAAAAAAGAAAAAAGGCCGGAAAATATTCTTGTGGGAAAAGCGGAAGTGGACAAAGAGTTCAGAAGGTACGGAAAAACCTGCCCTGAAAGCATAAAACTTGAGACACTTTCCAATATCAGCGAGCGTATGGGCATCAAGACCGTAGACGATTTGTACGCGATGATCGGATACGGAGGTTTGACTATTTCCAAAATTTCAATAAAACTGCACGACGAATACGAGCGCCTTATACAGCAGCAAGAAGATCTGTTGCCCGTAACTGCCGAGGAAGTGGAACTGAAGCCCAGAAAATTCAGAAGCGGCGGGGTGATTGTAGACGGAAACGACGGATGTTCTGTGAAATTTGCAAAATGCTGTAACCCTTTGCCGGGCGATAAGATCATTGGATTCATCACGAAGGGTTTCGGAATTTCCATACACAAAAGGGACTGTCCCAACGTTGCCGAGAATTTAAAAAAGCCAGAGTATGCGGATCGTTTTGTAACTGCCCACTGGGAGGAACATCCTGTTTCTGAAAACGGAACGTTTGAGGCATACATTCAGGTTTTTGCCGAGAACAAGATGACTTTGATCGCAGATCTGACGGCAGCACTGGCGGACATGCGGGTAGCACTGCATCAAATCTCCACCCAGAGCAAAGGTCAGGACGACATTATTGTGAACATGGTGGTGGGATGCAAGGATATTTCCCACTTTGAATCGATCCTGTCAAGGCTTCGGCTGGTGCCCAACGTACACAGTGTGATGCGCGGATATACGTGACTACTGGCTCCGCAGTTGGGTTTGCGGCCGATATCCCGCCGCAGCGAGCCATTCTGACGAATCCGCGCCGTCTGAATCGGTGTTGACGTAAACTTAAAAATGCGGAAGTTTTAAGATTTGAAAGGAACATGAAAATGCAGGCGGTTTTGCAACGGGTGACGTCGGCAGAAGTCTCGGTAAACGGAGACGTCAAGGGCAGATGCGGTGTGGGTTTGCTGATTCTTCTGGGCGTTTTTGAAAGCGACGAAGAAGAGGATGCGAGGCTTTTGGCTGAAAAGATAGCAAAACTGAGAATTTTTGAAGATGAGAATCGAAAGATGAACCGTTCGATCAACGATGTCGGAGGTTCTGCACTGGTGATTTCCCAGTTTACCCTGTGCGCCAACTATCTGCACGGCAATAGACCGGACTTTTTCATGGCTGCTAGACCCGATCAGGCGGAGACTTTGTATGAATATTTTTCGGAACTTATGCGTAAGTTGGTACCCGGAGGTATTGAAAACGGAGTGTTCGGAGCGGATATGAAGATTGACGCACACTGTGACGGACCGGTCACCATTGTGATGGACAGCGGCAAACTTAGAAGAAGTCGGAGCGAAAAAATCAATGAAACTCGTGGTTGAGGGAAATATCAACATCAGTTATGTTCAGAATTTGTGCCTGATTTTTTTCCCAGGTGCAAAGTTTTCTGAAAATCAAGAGCAGAGTGACGAATTGCCTTGGGCGAAGGTTTATATTGAACACCGGGAGGGCGGATATTTTTCAAAGGTTTCGTTGGGTGTCGAAGACCGAATGGAGGAAGATTCAACTTTTGTCGGAGAGAATCCGCTGTATGACGACAGAAATATCGCACAGATGGCGGTTGGTCGTGCCTTTTACCGGGCGGGCAGCAGACTGATCGGGTATGATCCGCCGTGGGGAATTCTTGTGGGAATAAGACCGGGAAAAATTGCTACAAGACTTTATGACAAACTGGGAAACAAGAGTGCTGTGGAAAGCGTCTTAACCGGCGACTATTTTCTTTCTCCCAAGAAATCTCAACTGATAACCGAAGTTGCTCTGACGGAACGCAGGATACTTCAAAAATATGGAAAGGACGCTTGCAGTCTGTATATATCCATACCGTTCTGTCCCACAAGATGTGCATACTGTTCTTTCATCTCCTATGCGACGCCCCGACTGCTTTCGATGATTCCCGACTACCTTGAACGACTTAAATTGGATATTTGCAAAATTGTGGAAATCATCAGGGAACGGGGACAGCGGATCAGGACGGTGTATATCGGCGGCGGTACGCCTACCACTCTTGATGAATATCAATTGCGGACGCTTCTTGACCATATTGGCAAACTTGTAGACGTTTCGTCCTTAGAAGAATATACCTTGGAGGCGGGAAGACCTGATACTGTCAATTCCGAGAAACTGCGAATCGCTGCCGAAAACGGGGTGACAAGAGTTTCGGTCAATCCTCAGACGCTTAACGACGACATTCTTGTGGGAATCGGGCGAAAACATACGGCGGACGATTTTTTCAGGGCATTCTATCAGGCAAGACAGGTCGGAATCAGGACAATCAATACTGACATCATTGCGGGGCTTCCAGGGGACAACTTTAACAGTTTTTCGAAGACAGTGGACGAAATCGCCGAATTGAGACCGGAAAACATTACTGTGCACACCTTTTTCGTGAAAAAGGCGTCGGATATCCTTCACAGCGGTGTGAATGTTTATTCAAGAAACAGCCGTGAGGCGGTGAAATGCGTGGATTACTCCCAGTTGGTGGCGGAAAATGCCGGATACCATCCGTACTACCTCTATCGGCAGAAGAATACAGTTGGAAATCTTGAAAACGTTGGATTTTCATTGGATCAATCGGACGGCTTGTACAATTGTCTGATTATGGCCGAGGAGCATGACATCTACGCCTGTGGGGCGGGGGCGGTGACAAAACTCGTGTCGGATAGCGGAAAAATCAAGAGGTTTTATATGCCAAAATACCCATATGAGTATTTGGGAATGGAAATAAACAGCGCTGAACGTCTGAGAATTTTTGAGGATATCCGTACATTTCAGTGATTTTACGTTTGGGATCCCGGAGATTGTGATTCTGAAGAAGGTTATAAATGGGAACCTGAGGTTTTGAACGGTGTTACAGGGGGCATTTCCGAACAAACGGATGTACACCGCCTTACACATATTTATTTGCTGACTTGCCTCTCCGCCATAAAAATTCTTTCGTTGTATGGACACTGATTGCGTGGGGGACGCGGGAAACTCCAGAACATATCCGGGAACGTCAAATTTTTTGGCACGGAAAGCCGCGTACATGTTGTAAAGACGCAGAAAGGCATGGCAACAATGAAATGTATCATACCTCCCCTGTTTGGGGAAAAAGAAAAAAAAGAATTTGTGCTTCGAAGCGAAAAGCGGTTTGAGGAGAATCTTGACCGTGTTGTGAAGAACCTTTTGTCTGTTGGAGATCTGAGGACCGTGCTGTTGTCGGGGCCGTCCTGTGCCGGAAAGACAACGACCGTCAAAAAGATCACGGTAGAAGCGAAGAAAAGGGGAAAAACTGTTGTCTCCGTTTCAATCGACGATTTTTATAAGGACAGGGAACAGTATGAAAGGGAATGTGCCCGAATGGGAAAGGAAGCGGATCTGGAAGTCGCTGACGCCATTGATGTGAAATATTTTGAAGAGTGCGTTTCAAATATCCTTACGAAAAAAATTGCATTCATGCCAACCTTCGATTTTAAAATTGGGCGGAGGGTTTCACTCACTCCCTATAAAACCGAGAACAGTCACATCCTGATCTTCGAAGGAATTCAGGCGATATATCCGGAATTCAGAAGACTTTTTGAGAACAGCGGATCAAAATTTATTTTCGTCGATGCCGCAGATTCCCTTGAAACGCCGTATTTCCACTTTTCGGGAAGGGATTTACGGCTCGCGAGACGGCTTGTACGAGATTTTTACAGACGGGGCGCATCTGCACAAAAGACCTTCTCCATGTGGGGACAGGTGGTTGCAAATGAAAACCGGTCGATCTATCCAAATGTCGGTGCGGTGGACTTTGTGATTTCCTCCACGATGGAATATGAACCGATGATGATGAAAAAATATCTTGTAAAAATTCTGGGAAGTGTAAAACCTGAGGAAACATGTTATGGCATGGCACAGGAAATCCTTTCGCGGTACACTTTTTTCCCGGAAATTTCGGAGAAATACCTGCCGAAGGATTCTGTATATCACGAGTTCCTATAGGCAGGAGGTTTCAGGTGAGAGGCGAGCGTAAAAACTTTTTTTCTGGCGTCATGCTGTTGACGATCGCGAGCGCGGCGACCAAAATATGCGGGTTGCTTTTCAAGATTCCGCTGGTGTCGGTGATCGGGGAAGAGGGCATGGGGTATTTCGGCTCCGCATATGTGATTTACACATTTTTCTATGTGCTTTCCACATCCGGATTGCCGGTAGGACTTTCCATTCTTGTAGCGGGTTCGTTGCATCCTGCCGACAAAAAGAAGTATTTGTATGCCGCGCTCTTCGCTTTTGGAACGTTGGGGTTGGCGTGCTCGCTTTTGATGGTTCTTTTTCCACACAAGGCAGCGCAGGCGGTAGACAATCCGGGGGCGGCGTTTTCCATTGCGATGATGGGTCCGACACTGCTTTTCGTCTGTTTGTCCGGCGCATTGCGGGGATATTTTCAAGGGGAGCGGGAAATGCTGCCCACTGCCGTTTCTCAGATGATTGAAGCGGTCATGAAAATGGCGTTGGGCATTCTTTTCGCATATGCTGCCGTGAGAAAAGGATACGGACCTGACGTTGCGGCGGCACAGGCGCTTCTGGGCGTTTGTATCGGCAGCGCTTTGTCGCTTGTTTATCTCCTTTGCTGCTATGGATTCCGGCACAAAGGGGGCGCGGTGAGTAAATCCTTTTTGCCGCGCGGTGAGCACTATAACCGGCTCCTAAAGGTTGTTATCCCTGTTGGAGCGGCGTCGATGGTGATGAGCATAACCTCGCTGATCGACCTTTCCATGGTCATGCGGCGATTGCAATGGGCTGGTTTTTCATCCAATGAGGCCAACAGACTGTATGGATGCTACAGCGGATTGGTGGTACCGCTTTTCAATCTTCCTCCGGTGCTTATCGCACCGGTGGCATCCGCGGTGATCCCTTATCTTGCGACGGCTATCAGGGAAAAAGAAAACGAAAGGGTGAGAAAACTGACTGAAACCGCCATCCGTCTTGCATTGATTCTTTCCTTGCCGTGCGCAGTTGGGCTTGCGATTCTTGCGAAACCTATCCTTAGGCTGCTTTTTGGGGATCAGTCGGCGCTTGACGCCGCGCCGCTGCTTTGTGCGCTTGCACCGTCGGTGGTGTTTGTCGCGATACAAACCGTTTCGGGAGCGGTGCTTCAGGGAAGCGGCAGAAAATCTCTTCCGGTGATTTCCATCGCGGTCGGTTCGTTTGTGAAATTGATCTCCGGATATTTCCTCATTGGACGGTATGGGATGATCGGAGCGCCTGTAGGAACCTTTCTTTGCTATTTTTCTTCGGCTTTCCTGAATCTTATTTTTTGCCGAAAGTATGTGATGAAAAAATTTCCCCTTCTCAAGGGCGTGTTTCTACCGGTTTTTTGCAGTGCCCTTTGCGGGGGAGCTGCAGCAGGCATTTACAGGTATCTTTCTAAAATCAGAATTTTCACGCTGGTCCGCGGTGCGCCGGCAGTGCTTATCGCCATTGTGGCGGCGGTTTTGGTTTATGCATTTCCTGTTCTTCTGTTTGGCGGATTTGACAGCGAGATGGCGTTGCTGCTTCCGGGGATCAAAAAACTTCGAAAAGCAAAAGAAAAACCGAAACATCAGGTCGGTCGAACCGACCTGTCACCGTGATCGGTTCGTCGGATCACATTGCCGATATTTTCATAGGGAAAGTGAAAAATCTGAAAAATATACCCTTTTGTCCTGTTTTTTCGGTTTTGCATCAGAAGGGTGATGGTTTTAAACGTACTGTTCCGTGAGAAATGTGCATGAACTCAAAAAGAATCGGACAGAAAAAGAAAGGGACTTAAAAAATGACAAAAAAAGCCGAATCACTTGTCAAAGATGCGTATCATTTTGAAGATCTGGTTGAAATATTGGCATTTTTCCGCTCTGCTGAAGGGTGTCCTTGGGACAGGGCGCAGACACACGGTTCCATACGGAAGAATCTTATCGAGGAATGCTACGAGGCGGTGGAAGGCATCGATCGAAACGACGCGCCGCTGCTTTGTGAAGAATTGGGAGATATTCTTTTGCAGGTGGTTTTTCACGCGCGCATTGCCGAAGAGGAAGGATGTTTCACCGTCGGAGATGTGATCAACGGTATCTGTCGCAAGATGGTTAACCGCCATCCGCAGATTTTTTCCGAAAACAGCGAAAAACCGAAAAGCGCGCAAACGGCGCTTGACGGGTGGGAGAAAATCAAGGAAAAGGAAAAGGGAACGGCGAGTGTTTACGAATTGCTTGAACGTATTTCAAAAACTCTTCCGTCGCTGATGAGAACTCAAAAACTGTTGCAGAAGGCCGAAAAGGCCGGATTTGACAGACATACCTTTGAAGCATGTATGATTTCCGACGGCAATATAGCCGAAATGGCCAAAACAATCGGCACGGCTGACGTCACCTCAAGGGAAAACATGCCCGACGAAGTTGGGGCAGCGGGCATTGCGGGTCGGACTGACACGGCGCGCGGGGCAGGCGTGCCGGCGAAGAAAGGTACTGCAGGCGTGAACGGTTTGCTGCAGCGATACTTTGAACTATGTGCCGATGCCAACGCTCTTGGCGTCGATCTGGAGGAACTTGCCTACAGCGGCAATGAGAATTTCATTCTTGCGATGAAGAAGAAAGAGAAAGAACATGAGAATTGATAAATTTTTAAAGGTTTCAAGAATTATTAAAAGAAGAACCGTTGCCAACGACGCGTGCGACGCTGGACACATCAGCGTCAACGGAAAACCTGTGAAGGCCTCTTATGAAGTCAAGCCAGGGGATACAGTTTCGGTGGGATTTGGTCAGAAGAAACTGGTGTTCAGGGTGAAGGATGTGAAGGAACATGTTTTAAAGGATGGAGCGGAAGAACTATATGAGATCATTTCCCAATAAAGAGGGGCGTCCCAAAGATTCCTTCTGAATCATATTTGTATAGGTTGGAACATAGAATGATTTCAGCGGAATTCACGGAAAATCGGCGTGAAGCGAAGCGTAGGCAGAGCGTCCTTCATCTGTGAACCCGCCAATATCAATATGTGAAAGGCGCACATGCAGGGGGGCGTAGGGATGAACAGGGAAGAACACGTGGGAGAGTCGGGAATCATTGTTATCAAGCAGCGCAAGGAACTTGAAATGGACGGGATAGAGGATATTCTATCCTTTGACGAAAACAACGTGTATTTGAAAACCCAATTGGGAAATTTGAGTATTGACGGCGAGGAATTGCATATTACAGCGCTTTCTTTGGAGGAGGGCAAAATTTCTTTGACGGGAAGAATTCTTGGGCTGTACTATGAATCCGATGTTTCAAAAAAGAAAAGCGGGCTGTTCGGAAGGAAAAGCTGATGTTCATTGTTGAAAGGGGCGATTTTGCCCTGTATCTTCTGCGCGCTTTTCTTTATGGCGCTGCGGTGTCCCTTATCTATCTGTTCTGCGGAGTTTTTCGGGTGATTATTTCAAAGACAGGCAGGGTTTTTAGAACGGTACTGATGTTCCTCTTTGACCTGTCCTTCTGCTTGGTTTCGGCATTTTTTGCGATGCTTTTGGTGTACAGTGCCAACCGTGGTCAGATGCGCATCATCGCCATCCTGTTCTTTGCGGCAGGTTTTTGGCTGATTTACATACCTTTGTGCCAAAAATCAGAAAGGTTGATAGAGAATTTATTAAGTGTTCTTTCAAGGCGCCTTGTCAAACCATTGTTCCGCTTTTTCAAAAGCAAAACTCTTGAGGTGAAAAAAAGAATTTTGTACAGAGTAAATTTGAAGAAAGCCATAAAATATGACAAAGACTTTCCGAAGATTCTGTTTGAAAGAATAGAAAACCGGCTTAGACAGGAAACAGAATCGGTTTTCGAAAAAATTTTGTGAAAATCCTAGAAGGATGTAAAATTTTTTAGTACAGGGTGGAGAAGAAGATCTGGGCATCTTTTTGCAGAAATGCTCTGTAAAATAGTCTAAAATATAGGGAGAGAAAAATGAAGGAAGGAAATCACCTGCTTGTACGGATTGCCGTGGCGTTGTTCATTGTTCTGTGTATTGCCACCATCATTGATTTGCAACTGCGTATAAACAAACTCGATGATCAAAAGGACGAATTGGAGAGAGAGATATTTGATACGGAGGAGCAGCTTGCAGAATTGCGATATAAGTTGAATCTTCCCTATGATGATGACTACGCGGCTAGGGTGGCAAGGAAACAGTTGGGGTATCATTATCCCGATGAAATTCTTTTTATCAATGATTTATACGAGGACTGAACATGAGAACAGTGAGAGGAACGGAAATTTTAGAAGCGGTAAAAGAGTTGTTTATAACTTCAAACCGTATTCTTCCGAGGGACGCGGAAGAACTGTTGAACAGCGCCGCAAGGAAAGAGCAAACACAGCCTGCAGGTTCTGTTTTAAGACGTATCTGCGACAATCTGGAAGCGGCGAAGAAATTGGAAATTCCCATCTGTCAGGACACCGGAATGGCGGTAGTGTTCTTGGAAGTGGGGAGAGAGGTGTATTTGCCGGACGATCCTGAAGAGGCGGTGAATAGGGGTGTAAGACAGGCGTATGCTGAAGGGTACATGCGTTGTTCGGTGGTTAAAGATCCTCTCTACTGGCGGGAAAATACGGGAGACAACACCCCTGCGGTGATATATACAAAAATCGTCGCAGGGGACAGGATCCGGATTATCGCTGCGCCTAAGGGTTTCGGAAGCGAGAACATGAGCAGATTGAAAATGTTTACACCGTCTACAAGTGAGGAACAAATCGTCGGCTTTGTGACGGACTGCGTGAGGGAAGCAGGCGGCAATCCCTGCCCTCCGCTGCTTGTAGGCGTGGGGATCGGCGGAACCTTTGACTATGCTGCCTATCTTGCTAAAAGAGCTTTGGTTCGTCCGGTCAGCCAAAGAAATTCTCAGGATGAGTACGCGAGACTGGAGGAAAAGATGCTCTGCTCCATCAACCGTTTGGGTATCGGAGCACAGGGGTTCGGGGGAGATATCACGGCGCTTGCCGTAAACATCGAAACATTCCCTACGCATATTGCCGGACTTCCCGTCGCGGTAAATATCAACTGTCATGTGATGCGGCATGGGGAAACTGTGATATGACCGAATATGTCATAGAGAGCGATTGGGCCGGCAAGAATATAAAAAGTTACCTGTATTCGTTTTTACATATGTCAAGGGCACAGGTTACCGCTTTAAAGAAAAGGGAAAAAGGAATTCTTGTGAATCGGGAGCGCCGTCCGGTGACATATGTTTTGGCACAGGGGGATATCCTTTCTCTTGCCCTTGAGGACGAGGAAGGAAACGAGAAACTTGTGCCATACGATTTGCCGTTGGAGATTTTGTACGAGGATGAGTATATCCTGTGTGTCAATAAACCCGCGGGCATTCCCACCCACCCATCGGTACGTCATTTTGACGATACGCTTGCAAATGCGTTGGCGGCATATTACATGAAAAAGGGAATCCCATTCGTATTCCGGGCGGCAAACAGACTCGACAGAGATACCGGAGGCGTGGTGTTGGTGGGAAAAAATAAATACGTTTCGGCCGCCCTGTCTGCCCAGGTTGTTAAACGAACGGTGGACAAGCGGTATGTGGCGGTGTTGGAAGGGGAAATAGAGGATGACAGCGGGACCATTGACAGGAATATTGTCAGGGTTTCCGAGAGCATTATCCTTCGAAGAACCGACGATGAAGCGGGGGATCGGGCGCTGACAACCTACAGAGTGCTCGACCGAAAAAACCGATTCACTTTGGTGGAGGCGATCCCCCACACTGGAAGAACCCACCAACTGCGTGTGCATTTTGCCTATATAGGTCACCCTATTGTGGGAGATACTATGTACGGGCATGCTTCGGAACTCATCAACAGACAGGCTTTGCACGCGTATGAATTGACGTTTACACACCCGGAAAAAATGTGTCGAATGACTGTGACTGCCCCTTTGCCCCGGGATATGCTGAAACTGCTTCAGGAGGTTGGTTTTGAAAACTTTATGGAATAAGACAATTGCGTATATCAAAGAGAATGTCCCGATTTTTTCTCTTGTGTGTTTTGCCATTGCAATATTTTCGGGCTTGATTCATCTCACCTGTGTGATTTCTCCGAAAGTTGCGGATTTCGTGAACATTCATGTAGCCGGCGTTGTGCGGTTTGTTCTTGCGAAAGCCACCGGAATTCTTCCTTTTTCGCTGGGCGAATCGATTGTTTTCTGTCTGCCGTTTATTGTTCTGGGAATTCTGATTTTCGTGTTTTATCATACGCACAGAAACCATTTTTCACTTGTCACAAAATTTTTTTCTATCTCCTTTGCAGTCCTTTCGCTTTTCTACTCTACGTTCGTGTTCACACTGGCTATGGGGTACCATGGCAGTAAGTTGGATGAAAAATTGTCGTTGGAGCGCAGGGAATTGACGACCGAGGAACTGTTGGAGGTTTCCGGATGGCTCGCCGAAAAAGTCAACGAATATGTTGATCGGGTGGACTATATTACCGACTCCTCCTCGGTTATGCCCTACAGTTTTGAGGAACTGAATAAAAAACTGAACGACGCCTACGAAAAGATTGCGGGCAAATATGACTTTATCATGGGATATTCCTCCCGTATCAAGCCGGTGATGTCAAGCAAATTTCTATCCAAAGCGGGACTGTTGGGCGTGTACAGTTACTACACGGGAGAAACCAATGTAAATGTGGACTATATGGACTATACACTGGTTTTCACCTGTGCGCACGAGATGTCGCATCAGCGTGGGATTGCACGGGAAAACGAGGCCAATTTCATGGCTTTCCTTGTCTGCCTTGAAAGCGATGACCCGTATATCAACTATTGCGGATATATCAATATGTTTGAGTACATGCTCAACCCCTTGTACAACGCATTGAAAGAAGAGAATAACACACAGGCGTATTCGCGGCTTCTGAACACTCTTGACAACCGCGCGCGCACCGAGATCGGAGTTGCGTCCCAAAAAACCGAAGAAAACAGGGGAACGATTTCCAATGTGAGCAACAAAGTCAACGATGTGTTTATTAAGGTGAACGGGGATGAACACGGCAGCGAAAGTTACGGACTGGTTATTGAACTGACTGCGGCATATTATTTTAACAAACAAAACTGAGACGGAAAAAATAGGGGAAGGAAGACGGCGTATGCCAAATAGCAACGAAACTGGGTTCGACACGGATTATGCGCGCTACCTCTTTCACAAAGGGGAAAATTACAGTGCCTACCTGTATCTCGGCGCCCATAGACTCAGCGACGGTTCGGTCGTGTTCAGAGTCTGGGCACCGGCGGCCAAAGAGGTGTGGCTGGTGGGAGACGTGATGGGTTGGCAGCAGGGTATTGCCATGCGCAAGGTTTCAAACGAGGGTGTTTGGGAAACAACGGTCATAAAAGAGGACGCGCCTGAAAAAATGCGTTACAAATACCGTGTGGTATCTTTCTCCGGTACGAGGCTCAAAAGTGATCCTTACGCCTTTTTTGCAGAATCTTTGAACAAAAACGCGTCCATTCTCTATACCCAGGGAAATTTCCGATTCACAGACCGACAGTGGATGGAGAAAAGAAAAGAGATATACGGTAGAGAACATTTTTATGAAGCACCGATCAATATCTATGAAGTGCATCTTGCCTCCTTTCTTACAAGGAACGGTGAGGGGAACGAAAAAGGGGACGCCTACCTCAATTACCGCGAACTTGCTTTAAAACTGGGCGAGTATGTAAAGGAACAGGGATATACCCATGTGGAACTTTTGCCCGTTACCGAGTATCCCTACGACGGGTCGTGGGGATATCAGGTATCGGGGTATTTCGCCCCGACTTCCAGACACGGTTCCCCTGAGGATTTCGCGTATTTTGTGAATTACCTTCACGAAATGAACATCGGGGTGATTCTGGACTGGGTGCCTGCGCACTTTCCGAAAGACGAATACGGACTCTATGAATTTGACGGCGGACCGCTGTATGAGTATGCAGACCCTCAAAGAAGGGAGCAGCCATCTTGGGGGACGCGGTGCTTCGATGTGGCACGAAACGAGGTTCGGTGTTTCCTTATTTCCAGCGCTCTGTTCTTTCTTCGAAACTATCATGTGGACGGTTTGCGTATTGACGCCGTGGCTTCCATGCTGTATTTGGACTATGACCGCTCCGCCGGCGGCTGGACGCCCAACATTTATGGCGGAAGAGAGAATCTGGAGTCCATTGAATTCTTTAAAAGGTTGAATGCCGCTATTCACAGGGAGTTTCCCGACGTGTTGACCATTGCCGAGGAATCCACCGCCTTTTCCAAAGTCACAGAACCTGTGGAGAACGGGGGACTTGGGTTTTCCATGAAGTGGAACATGGGCTGGGCCAACGACATGTTTTCCTATGTCGCCTGCGACCCGCTGTTTCGGAAAGACATGCACTCAGCACTGACATTTCCTATGGTTTACGCCTTTTCCGAACGGTATGTTCTGCCTGTCTCACATGACGAGGTGGTGCACGGCAAAAAATCTCTGATTGATAAAATGTTCGGTACATATGAGCAGAAGTTCAGCGGTGTTCGGTTGTTCCTGCTGTTTCAAATGACGTTTCCGGGAAAAAAATTGCTGTTTATGGGCAGCGAATTCGGTCAGTTCCGCGAATGGGATTATAAGAACCAACTGGAGTGGTTCTTACTTGACTATCCCGCGCATCGGAATTTGCGGGCATATTCGAGAGCGCTCAACCGCTTCTACCTTTCCCATGGAGAGTTGTATGAAGATGACTGCACCTGGCAGGGATTTTCCTGGATCAGTGCGGATCTTGCGGGATGGAATACCGTTTGCTATACAAGAAGGGACCTCTCCCGGAATGCTTTGCATGTCGCTCTTAACTTTTCCGGAAGTGAAAGAAAAAATTTTTGGCTTGAAGTTCCAAAAGAGTATCAAAACTACAGAACGGTATTTTCTTCAAACGATAAAAGGTACGGGGGCACAGGCACCGCTGGAGGAACACACAGGGCCTTTGAAAAAAACGGAAAGAAATATATTCGTCTCAATTTGCCTGCGATGAGCGGCGTGATCGTAAAAGGAATAAAGAATAAGGAGTAGTGACATGTTTAACAAAAAAGAGTGCGTTGCCATGTTGTTGGCGGGAGGGCAGGGAAGCAGACTCTATGCTTTAACCGAAACCACCGCCAAACCTGCCGTGCCGTTTGGAGGGAAGTACCGCATTATTGATTTTCCTCTTTCGAACTGCGTAAACTCAGGCATAGACACCGTGGGAGTGCTGACACAATACCAGCCTTTGGTGCTCAATGAATATATCGGAAACGGACAGCCTTGGGATTTGGACAGGGCATCCGGTGGCGTGATGGTTCTCCCGCCGTATCAGGCCAAGGACGGGGCCGACTGGTATAAGGGAACCGCGAATGCGATTTATCAAAATCTGCATTTCATCAACCGCTACGATCCGGAATACGTGCTGATCCTTTCAGGGGATCACATCTACAATATGGATTATTCGCAGATGCTTGATTTCCATAAGAAAAATGGGGCGGATTGTACAATCGCGGTTATTGAGGTGCCCCTGAGCGAGGCGTCCAGATTCGGTATCATGTATACCGATGAAAACGGACGGATTACTGAGTTTTCGGAAAAACCGAAAAATCCCAAATCCACAATGGCCTCCATGGGTATCTATATGTTCAACAAGAGAGTTCTCGAAAAATTTCTCATTGCCGATGCCAAAGACCCTTCGTCGGAAAATGATTTCGGCAAAAACATCATTCCGGCCATGTTAGACGCTGGGAAAAAGATGTTTGCTTACCGTTTTCATGGATATTGGAAGGACGTGGGAACCATTGAAAGCCTGTGGGAAGCGAACATGGATCTGCTGGGAGTGGATCCCGTGCTGAATCTGCATGACCGCAGGCAAAAAGTTTACTCCAGAAACGGTGCGAGACAGCCTCAATACATCGGTGAAAACGCTGAGGTAAACGATTCCTTAATTACTGAAGGGTGTGAAATTTACGGAAAGGTAATCAATTCTATCCTGTTTTCCGGGGTTTATGTCGCACCCGGGGCAACGGTCAGGGACAGTGTGATTTTCTCGGATTGCAAAATTCTTACGGGCGCCGTGGTGAATTATTCTATCTTTGATCACGACGTGATCGTGGGCAACGGCGCTGTTGTGGGAAAAGAAAAAAGCGAGGGGTCAAGGATTACCGTGCTTGGTGCACAGGTTTCGGTGGATCCCGGAAGAATTGTCAAGGAGGGGTCAATGATTTACCCCGGACCGAAGAGTTCAGAAAAGGAGGACGGTTAAAATGACGGAAGGCATTATTTTTACCAGTTTACATGACGATCTTATTCCCGAACTGACAAAGGTACGAACGATGGCTTCCCTGCCTTACGGATGCAGGTACAGACTGATAGACTTTCCGCTTTCCAACATGGTAAATTCAGGAATCGGAAGCGTCTATGTGGTGGCGCAGAGAAACTATCAATCCCTCACCGATCATCTGGGCTCCGGTAAGGACTGGGATTTGGCCCGCCGTTCGGGAGGACTGAAGATTATGACGCCTTACAGCAGCGCTTTTGCCGGAAACGGCATCGCGAAATTCAATTCCCGCATGGAAGCGCTGAAAAGTATCTCGAACACGGTTTTTGAACTGACCAGCGACTATGTGGTGTTAGCGGACTGCGACGGTATCTGCAACATCAATCTGAGCGACATGATTGCTTGCCACGAGAAGACCGGCGCGGACATCACAATCGCCGTCAAGAGAATGAACGTCACGCCCGAGAGGGGGGAGCGCTCCGTGATCATCGAATCGGACAACACCGGAAGAGTTTTGGATGCGCTGGTACGTCCTTCAAGACTTGTGGGTTGTTTTGATGTAAATATCAACATCTGGGTTGTTTCAAGAAGATATCTTCAGTCCATGGTTCACGATGCCATGGCAAGGGATTTGACCAGCATGACCAGAGATATTGTTCGTAAGAACGCAAAGTTTGCAAAATATATGATCTACCGTTACGAAGGGTATTACGCCAACTTTACTTCACTCCAGGATTATTACACTTCTTCTATGGACCTTTTGGGGGACGGCAGTGAGAGAAACTCCATATTTAACGTAAGGGGAAGACCGATTATCACCAAGGTTCGGAATTCCACTCCGACAAAATACAGCGGAAATTCAAAGGTAAAAAACTCTCTGATTGCCGACGGATGCGTGATTGAAGGTGTGGTTGAGAATTCCATATTGTTTAGAGGCGTGAAAGTAGGAAAGAACACCGTTATAAAAAACTCTATTCTGTTCCAAGACACCTATACCGGCAGCAATGTTACATTGGATTGTGTGATCACCGATAAGGATGTAGTGATCAGAGATTTCAGAAATCTTTCAGGGTACAAAACCATGCCTTTCTGCATAGACAAAGGCAGAATGGTGTGATGGCATAAAAATTTGAAGCGAAAGAATGGACAATGCGGCATGGAAAATTTGAGGAACTTTTAAAAATTTTTTGCCGTTTTGAGGAAAAGAAATTTTCGCTTTTTTGAAAAGAGGAGGAAATACTTCTTTAGAAGTGTGTATGTGTATGAAAATACTGTATGTGGCGTCTGAGGCGAATCCCTATGCAGGAACCGGAGGGTTAGGGGATGTAATGGGGTCACTTCCCAAGGCTGTTGCCAAAGACGGAAAAAATGACGTAAGAGTGATCATTCCGCTGTATACCACCATTCGGGAAGAATATCGCCTGCAAATGAAAAAAATTGATGAGTTTCATGTCCAGTTGGCGTGGAGAAATCAGTATTGCGGGCTGTTTTCGCTTACGGCGGACGGTGTGATATACTATTTCATAGACAATGAGTATTATTTTAAAAGAAATTCTCTCTACGGGAACTATGACGATGGGGAACGGTACGCCTTTTTTTGCAAGGCAGTGATGGAAGCGGCGATAAGGCAGGATTTTATCCCCGATATTCTCCACGCCAACGACTGGCAGGCAGCGCTGTGCGTCATATATCAAAAGCACAAATACCGTTTTCCCAATACCAAAACCGTATATACCATCCACAATATCGAATACCAGGGGATTTACGGACTGGATATTTTGGGGGATGTTTTCGACCTTGGTTCGGAGGCTGCGCAGGACGTCACGTACGACGGGTGTATGAATCTAACGAAGGGCGCGATGGTGTGTGCCAATTATGTTACCACTGTTTCGGAAAGTTACGCGGAGGAGATCAAGACCGAGTATTTTTCATGCGGTCTGCACTACGCGGTGCGTGAATGCGCGCATAAACTTCGCGGAATTGTCAACGGCATCGACTACACTGTCTACGATCCGGTGAATAACGGGGATATTCCCGCGAATTTTAGCGTGGAAAATATGGAAAACAAGCAGATTTGCAAAAAAGAAATTCAAAAATTCTTTGGATTGCCTCAGTTGTCCGACACCCCGGTTGTGGCCATGATTTCCCGACTTGCCTCTCATAAGGGATTTGATCTTTTAAGGCGTGTGTTTGAGGAAATGATGAAAAAAGATTTCCAGTTCGTTCTTTTGGGAACAGGTGAAAATGAACTTGAAAGTTTTTTTGAGTGGGCGTCTAAAAAGTATCCTGAAAAATGCGGTGTGCTGCTGGCATACAACAAAAAAATTGCCAAAGAAATATATGCCGGTGCGGATATTTTTCTTATGCCGTCAAAAAGCGAACCCTGTGGACTTGCTCAAATGATGGCGTGCCGATACGGCACCATTCCGGTGGTACATGAGGTGGGAGGATTGCGCGATACCGTCAGGGCGTTCAATCCGCAGACCGGAGAAGGAAACGGCGTCACTTTCAAGACGTATGATCCGTATGACATGCTGGATGCACTGGACAGAGCGATGGCTTTGTACAGCGACAGGCAGCAATGGAACAGACTTCGGAAAAACGCGATGCAAAGCGACTTTTCGTGGCAACGGTCCGCGAAGAATTATTTGAATCTTTATTGTTCGTTGTAAAAGGTAAGGGAGCAAAAGAAGAAATGGAAAAATACGAATACGGGGAACTAAAGGCCGCCCTTGCAGGAAAACTTGCGAGATATTACAATGTTACCGTGCAAGAGGCGGGAAAAGAACAGTTTTTTGGCGCCCTTCAGTTGGTGGTAAGGGACATTTTGTCCCAGAAAAGAGCGCAATTCAAGGATGAGGTAAAAAAGAATCGTTCCAAGCGGATTTACTATCTTTGCATCGAGTTTTTGATCGGAAGACAGCTTAAAAACAATGTGATGAATTTGGGAATTGAAAAGGAGGTCAAGGAGATTTTAGGAGAAAGGGGATTGAGTTTTGACGACGTGTGCGAACTTGAAACCGATCCCGGATTGGGCAACGGGGGACTTGGAAGATTGGCGGCCTGTTTTATGGACGCACTGACTACGGGAGACTACCCTGCAACCGGCTGTTCAATTCTTTACGACTACGGCATGTTCAAGCAAAAAATCATTGACGGTCAACAGGTGGAATTGCCTGATATCTGGCTTCCCAGCGCTAATTCCTCGCTGATTCCGAGGAATGATAAGGCGGTAACCGTGCGTTTTGGAGGCAGGATCAAGGAGTGCTGGAGAAACGGACATTTGGATATAATCCATACGGACTACGAAGAGGTGCAGGCTATCCCTTATGATCTTCTGATTTCCGGTTACGACAGCAGAGCGGTAAACACTTTACGGCTGTACAGGGCCAAGGATACAAGAATCTTTAATATGAATCTGTTTTCTCAGGGAGAATATGTAAAAGCCATTCAGGAATCCTCCAACGCCGAAGTGATTTCCAAGGTTCTTTATCCGGCCGACAATCACACAGGAGGAAAACTCCTTCGCCTGACGCAGCAGTATTTTCTTGTTTCTGCTTCGCTTCAGAATATCATTTCTGACCATATGCGCCGGTATGGAACGCTTTCGAACTTCTCGGAAAAAGTGGCGCTGCATGTGAATGACACTCATCCGGCTCTGGTGATTCCTGAACTGATGCGGCTGCTTATTGATATCTATTCCTATTCTTGGGAAAATGCATGGAAAACAGTTACAGAGACAGTGACATACACCAATCACACGGTTCTTCCGGAAGCTTTGGAGTGTTGGAATCAGGATCTGTTCGGACAGAGACTTCCCAGAATTCATTCGATCATTTGTGAGATCAACAGAAGATTCTGCGCGGATCTGTGGAATGCGTATCCGGGAGATTGGGAACGGATCTCCAGGATGTCTATCATTTGCAATGATACGGTCCGTATGGCGAACCTTTCGGTGGTTGGTTCGCACACCGTGAACGGTGTGTCGGAACTCCATTCTGAGATTCTGAAAAAAACGGTTTTTAGCGATTTTTATGCCTATACACCGTGGAAATTTACCAATGTGACCAACGGTATCGCCCATAGGAGGTGGCTGTGTTTTTCAAATCCCGGACTTGCGGGCCTGCTTGATGAAACCATTGGAACCGACTACAGAAAAAAACCGGAGAAACTGCTGGAGTTCAGAAAATACAGAGATGACCTCTCCGTTCTTGAAGAACTTCAAAAAATCAAGAGACAGAACAAGGTTCGATTTGCGGAGTATTGCAGGAAACGAACGGGGATTATTCTTGATCCGGACTCTCTTTTTGACGTGCAGATCAAAAGAATGCACGAATACAAACGGCAGTTGCTCAATTGTTTGCAGATCATTTCGGTGTACGATACGCTTTTGGAGAATCCTGATGCGCCGGTTCTGCCGCAGACATTTATTTTCGGTGCAAAGGCGGCGCCGGGGTATTATATGGCCAAGGAAATCATACGTCTCATCTGGAATTTAAGCAAAGATATCGAAGACCACCCTGCCATTGCACAAAAACTGAAAGTGGTGTTCATGGAGGATTACAATGTTTCCATGGCGGAAGTTCTCATTCCCGCGGCGGATGTCAGCGAGCAGATATCGCTTGCAGGAAAAGAGGCGAGCGGCACCGGTAACATGAAGTTGATGATCAACGGTGCGCTGACTGTAGGAACTTATGACGGCGCGAACATTGAAATGGCTCAGCGCGTGGGGGAGGAGAACATCTATATTTTCGGGCTGCGCAACAACGAAGTAGACGAACTGTGGAAAAAAGGGTATTCCTCCTTTGAGTACTACAACAACAGCGAGACTTTAAGGAGAGTGGTCCAGCGGCTGAACGCGGGATTCAACGGAAGATCTTTTCAGGATATGGTAAGTTATCTGCTGATGTCTCACGGCGTTGCCGATCCATACATGTGTTTTGCGGATTTTGAAGACTATTCGGCCACCTGCGCAAGGATTCGTTCCGACTACCCCAAAAGAGAAAAATGGAGCAGAATGTCACTTGAAAACATTGCCGGAGCGGGCTTTTTTGCGGCCGATCGCAGCATTGCCGAATATGCGGATAAAATTTGGCATTTGAAAGCAGTGAAGTGATGGTGGGAGAACTGTTAACCGAGGAAGAAGTACGTGTGGAAGTGCGCGCAAACCGTACGAAATGCGCTGAACTGTTTTCAGCTTTTGAATGTGGGGAAGTGCTGACATATTCTCTCTGTCTTTCCGAAAATCGGACACCCGACGCAGCCTCCATGTGCCTTTGGCGCGACGAGGATGGAAGGGAACTGGTTTTTAACGGCGAGCGAAGCGGCAACCGTTTTCGTTTTGTCATTGATACTGCGGATATCTGCGCTGAGGGATACGGCAGAGGACTTTTTTACTATATTTTCAGGCTGGGGGATAAAGTTCTTTCCCAAAATGAATTCGGGAAAGGATATGTTCTTTGTCGGGGAGACGAGGAGTGCAGCCGTTTTCAACTTTCCGTATATGAGAAGGGAACAAACCGTCCCACAGGTTATGAGGGCGGGGTGATGTACCAGATATTTCCCGACAGATTTGCTCGCGGAAAAGGGGCGCCTGTAAAGGAAAACGCCGTCCTTGAACCTTGGGACGAGCCAATCTCGGAATATCCGGCACATCCCGGTGATCCGATCAAAAACAATCATTTCTACGGCGGAACGCTGTGGGGTGTGGCGGACAAACTGGAGTATTTAAAAAGCCTGGGTGTTACGCTGCTGTATTTGAATCCCATATTTCGATCTTCTTCCAATCATCGGTACGATGTGGGCGACTACGGACACATCGATGAGATGCTGGGCGGGGACGAGGCATTTTCCTACCTTCTGGAGGAAGCCAGTAAATGGAACATCGGTGTCATCTTGGACGGAGTATTCAACCATACCGGCGCGGACAGTCTCTATTTCAACAAGGAAGGGACATACAAAACGCTGGGTGCTTTTCAAAGCAAGGATTCTCCCTTTTATGACTGGTATTTTTTTAAGAACTATCCCAGTGTTTATGAATGCTGGTGGGGCGTGACCATTCTGCCCAAAGTCAATTGCGCCAACGCTTCTTTCAGGGAATACATTGCGGGCAAAGACGGAATCATTGATCGTTATATGGCTATGGGAATCGCCGGGTGGCGGTTGGATGTGGCGGACGAACTGAGCGATGAGATGCTCGACGAAATCAGAAAGCGAACCAAAGAACGAAAGGACAATGCGCTGATTTACGGAGAGGTTTGGGAAGACGCCTCCAACAAAATTGCCTATTCTCGACGGCGCCACTATTTCACCGGCGGTCAGATGAACGGGGTGATGAACTATCCTCTCAAAAATGCGATCATTGCGTATCTGACTGAAAAAGATGCGGAATTTCTCTTCTATACGATGAAAATTCTTTACGGGCACTATCCCAAAGCGGTTTCCGATATGCAAATGAACATTCTTTCCACACATGATACCGAACGAATTCTGACGGTTTTGGCGGGGGCGCCTGATGGAACAAAAGACAACAGCGTTGTTGCGCATTCCAAACTTTCCCCACAAGAAAGAGCATTGGGAAAAAGCAGGCTGAAACTTGCGCTGCTTCTTCAGATGTTTTTGCCGGGTATTCCCTGTATTTATTATGGGGATGAAGTCGGAATGGAGGGTTATAGAGATCCTTTCAACCGCCAGCCGTATCCTTGGGGAAGGGAGGACAGGGAACTTCTTGCGTACTACAGGCAGGTCGCGGCCATGCGTACTTCCTTAAAGATGCTTTCAGGGGCGTTTTATCGTGGAATCTGCTGTGAAAAAGGGATCTTTGCCTTTGAAAGATTCAACGAAGAGCAATGCCTTACCGTGGTGGAGAATCTTTCGGGGGAGGAGTATGTTTACCGTTTGTCGAAAGATGAAATTTGTATGTTCATGACTTTTCCAAATGGAAAATGCGAGGATAAGGAAGGATTGCCGAAAATTTTTGACGGCACACCTGGTCAGGATCAAGGAGAAAGCGGGGAAATTTCTATTCCCGAAGGAGCCGGAGCGATTTTTCTCAAAAATATATCCTCTATCTGAGAACGTCGGGCGCCTTGCCGATTTTTTATGCGTTCACTCGTCCTTTTGAAAATTGTCCGCTGTCGCTCCGATTACAGATCGTTTGGAATGTATAAGTTTCATAAAATCGGACAAACTGTTCGTATACCGAACAAGGGGTGAGAATCAATGATTGAACAGGATACGGTAAAACTGCTTCGTGAATGCGACGCAGGAATCAAAATGGGCATCTCGTCTATTGACGATGTGTTGAAATACGTCGGAAACAAAACGCTTTACAAATACCTTTCTGACTGCAAAAACGAGCATGACAGACTCCAAGAGGAGATTCAAATTCTGCTGGACCGGTATCACGACGACGGAAAGAGTCCCAACGCCATGGCCAAAGGAATGTCTTTCATGAAGACCAACATGAAACTTGCCATGAACGATTCTGACAAAACCATTGCTGATTTGATTACCGACGGTTGCAATATGGGAGTAAAAACCCTGAACAGATATCTGAATCAGTATGAAGCGGCGGACGAAAAGTCGAAGGATCTTACAAGGCGTCTGGCAAACCTTGAGGAGCGACTCGCCGTGGATATCCGTCCGTTCCTGTAAATAAAAAATGTCAGAACCGCCGTACGCACTGTGAAAAGCGCGCGGCGGTTCTGATTTTTGTGTATGGAGTAAAAAATTCGGGCGTTTCTTTGTTCTCCTTTATAGGTAGGTCAGCGCGACAGGGATCTTCCGTACAGGTCGTTCCAGAATTTGAGTTTTTCTTTGTCTATGGCGCGCAGTTGTTCCCATGTGACTCTATACCCCCAGTTTCCCTTTTCCACGCCCGGTCGGTTCATGCGTGTATCTTCCCCGTAGTGCAGAAGATCTTGAACGGGAAGAATCAAAAGTCCGGCGTGGGAGGCGAACATGGTTTTAAGAATGCTGTCGTAGCAGTCGTCAAGGCTATCTCCGTCATAGGAACAGTATTTGAAGAGTTGTTCTCTCGTGCGAGGTTCCAGCGCCCATACATATCCGAGCAGGGTATTGTTGTCATGGGTTCCGGTGTACGCGACGGTGTTGTTGCCGTAGTTGTGCGGCAGGTGTGGGGAATCCGGTTGGCCGTCAAAGGCAAACTGGAGAACACGCATTCCGGGGAATCCGCTGTACTTTACCAAGTCTCTCACTTCCTGCGTGATCACTCCCAAGTCCTCCGCGATGACCAGCCGGTCTTTTGTCAAAGGCTTTATGCAGTCAATAAATGCTTTGCCCGGTCCTTTGATCCAGACGCCATCCCTGGCGTTTTGAGTATTGGCCGGGATACTGAAATAGGATTCCAATCCTCTGAAATGGTCGATTCTCACGCAGTCAAACAGGGAGAGCATGTGCTCCATCCTTTGGCGCCACCATTCAAAATTCGAACTTTTCATGCTCTCCCAGTTGTAGAGAGGATTTCCCCATATTTGTCCTTCTGGAGAGAAGTAGTCCGGCGGGACGCCGGCGACGGCTGCAGGACGGTGTTTTTCGTCCAATTGAAAAAGTTGGGGGAAAGCCCATACGTCTGCGCTGTCATAGTCTACGTAAAAGGGAATGTCACCGATAATTTGAATGCCTTGCCGGTTTGCATATTTTTTGAGTTCCATCCATTGGGTAAAGTGAGCGTACTGTGAAAAGGCCCATACTGTGTATGCCTTTTCTTCTTGCGCCGTCAGTCGATCATTGGATTTTTCCCACTGTGTCCAGACTTTGAAGCGGTTTACAGATTTTTTTGCCATGAACCGGCAGAAGAGATCCA
>CANQNM010000011.1 GCA_947625265.1 uncultured Clostridia bacterium | reverse complement strand
CGCAGGGCGATTGAATGTCCTATCTGCTCAATTATTTTTTCACCTTTTTTGGTCTCACATCATTGACAAAACTACAGGAAGTGTTGGAAATACATTGAAATCCAATGTTGACATCTGCCTCAATCAATGATATAATCATTCTATATCCGCTGCGACGGTTTTGCTTAAAATTTCTCGGCTCGAAAGGATTTTTAATTTTCCAAAAATTGTTAAAAATTTTTTTGGCGGTCGCTCAACGGTGGGGTTATTTTGGCGGCAACAGACGCTCTTTCGGATTTACAGAGCGGCTTTGCTGCGATGCAGCGGGGCGGACGATTCTTCTTTATTTCGGATTTTACGGAAAAGGGAAAAGGTTTGGGCGCTGAGGAATCAGTGCCGATGTCCTTGTATACGTTTGTCGGTGTCTTTGTATAGATCTGGATTGTCGGAACCGTACAGTTTCCCGGTGGAACGGCAGTACGACGTGACGGAGCGATGATGGTTGAAGTTGCTGTAGATATTTCGTGAGACGCTGGATTCTCTTGGGGAATTGGGTGATTCGGTGCGTTTGAGGTGCTCTTATGGAACAGTTTGTGAATATTTTGGACAATGCCAAGGAATTTTTGAGTGGTCAAAACAATTTGCTGATTGGGCTGTTGTTGGTACTTCCTTTTTTGGCGCTCTTTTTGGTGCTTGTGCCCATATTTTTGATAGGCGGATACAAGAAAGGACTGTATCGCTCCTCGGTTTCCTTGGGATGCACCGCAGTTTCGTGCGTTTTGTCGGCGCTTCTTTCAAAACTGTTGAGTACAGGCATCGTGCTTGCCCTTTCTGACAATTTGACGGAATATTTGGGAAAGATGATGGATAATCTCCAGGTGAATTTTTCCAAGAACCTGTCGGAAATGCTCTTTACCATGGAGTATCTTCCGGCACTGATGCGTGGAATGGCTTCGGCGTTGCTTTCAATGCTGATCTTCCCCTTGCTCTTTCTCATTCTCCTTATTGTTTTCCATCTGGTGTTTGGGAAACTCCTGAAACCCTTTTTAACCAAAAAGGGTGCTTCGATGTGGTTCAGGCAGGGCGGAATGCTCGTGGGCCTTCTGGACGCGTTCTTCATTTCTTTTCTGCTGTTTGCTCCGCTGTACAGTTTTGTTGGGTGCGGAACAAATGTGGCGTTAGGTATGATTGGGGGTCTTTCCGAGGTGATGGAAAGCCCGGAATATACGTCGAGCAACGCGCACGAGAGGGTGGATGATGCCAAAGAAACGGTTGTAAACGCACTTGTATCGGTGAAGAATTGTCCGATGGTATGGCTTGCGCAGCAGCCGGTATTTGATTTTGGACAGTCGCTGTTTGGAACTTTTCACTGCGATGGTTACTTCTTCAATGTGTATGACGTGTTGGAGGATGGAGCGGATATTTCTATAGATATTTTTTCCATGTCTCTCAAAAAGCCCGCGGACTACAGCGACAAGGAGACTCAAACATTGCGAAATGTTTTGAAATGCGGGGAGAAAAATAAATTTTTCTACGGCATAGTGTCCGACATTGTCTCGGTCGTTTGCGATATGTTTCAAACTGAGGAAAAAGAAGAAACACTGTCGGTGGGAAGAGTTGTAAAATTGCTTCTTGAACCTTATGAGGGTAAGAACATCAATGATCTGGAGGAGTGTTCGCAGAGCGCTGTGCGGATTTTCGATATTGCCGTCAGATATGGTCTCTTCGAGTCCTCGATACGGACGGGAAGTTTTTGGGATGCGATGGCGAACGGCAACTGCGTTTCGGAACTGACCAGATCTTTGAGAAGTTCCGACATTCTCTCTCGGTCGCTGGACAATGTTTTGCTGTACTTACTGGACGCTCTGAATTTTTCAGGCAATCCCGCAAGCAATGAGAAATACGAAAAATGCATGGCGATGGTACGGGACAGCATTTCGGAGAGAATGAAGGAAGGTTCTCCCGATATTGAAACAGAGGTTCGCGCACTTACATACTTCATGTACGGATTGCGCGGAACATACAATTCTTCCAACGGTTTGAAGTCTTTTCGACTGGATACTGTCGATGCCGAGGGATTGGCGGGAATGCTTATCGGTCTTGGGATGCACCCTTATATGGGGGAAGAAAACCTGAGGAATATGGTCAACACCATCCTTCCCATGCTTGATGAAAATGAAGGAAATGTCTTCACCGAACTTTTTCTTGACAACGCGGTCAATTCGCTGCTGTATGATATCCAAAATCCGCCCCAGTCGGGAGCTGTGGGAAGATTTTCAAAACTTCTTTCTGACGCTCAGAGAGACAGCCTGCCGGCGGAATAAATCCCTTTTAAAAGAACTGGGGAGAAAAAGGGAACTGAAAACGGTTGGTCGTTCACACAGCGTGATCAATCAAACGAAAGAACGGGCGAATGTTAAAAACGTCCGGAGAGTCCTATCGAGGCTTTCCGGACGATATTTTTTTGGAGGGGCGTATTACAGCCATTTACCAGGCGGCAAAATTTTGACGGGCACTTTTTTAGGGAAACGCCAGCCTATATTCAACGGCTCAAAACTCTTTGAACATTCCCAGAGGCGCCGCGATATCCGCCTCGTTGCCTGCGGTGATTCGAATGATCACGAATACGCCGTTTTCAACTTTACAGATAAAATCGTATTCATAGTATGCCAATTCTTCATTCGAAGCGTTGACCATGTATTTTACCGGAACGCAGGTATAGTCTTTCCCGGCAATCTTTTCGTTGAATGTTTCCGCCATGGCGTAGGTTCCGTTGACACTGTTTGTCTGGGTGTTGAGAATAAACTGCTCCACATATTCGCTTTGTGTGTGTTCCCCGGCGGGTTTCTCGATGGTGATGATCACAGCACAATAGTCGGAGGAAATTACCATGTCGTTCAAAATGGTATCGCTCTGGTATACCGCGCCCAGATCTTTTTTGATTTGTTTATCGCTATATATGGTGAAATAAGAATTGGTGACTATCTTGAATTTCCCGTAGTCGTTGTAGTATACGCCGTCCTTCCAGCGTCCTCTTTCGATTTGTCTAGAGGAACAGCCTGTAAAAAGATAAAGAAGTGCGAAGCATACCAAAATGTAAGGGAGAATTCTTTTCATCTTTTTTCCTGCCTTTCTTGAGGTTTTGGTGGTTTCGCAGGGGCATTTAAAAACCTTGGGGGTCTCTTCTCTTCGAAATTCCAAAAACACATGTACATTCATGTACATTATAGAGGAAATACGTCTTTTTGTCAAGTGCGGATACAGGTACGATAAAAAAGTGAATGATCGTTGACAAATTGGTCCTGAGATGTTAAAATAAAAAAGGTACAAAGGTACGAAGGTACAAAGGTACACGGGCAAAAATTCCTTGAAAGGAGTAAACTTCAGAGAATGCGCAAAAAAATCTTGATGCTGATCAATCCCATTGCCGGGAAAATGACGTTCAGAAACAGTTTTTATTCGGTTGTGCGCCGATTCTCCGACGCAGGCTGCGATGTTACCATACACTTTACCACCTGCCGTGGAGACGCCGCCCAAACCGTTCAAACACAGGGATTGGCGTACGATCTGATCGTCACCTGCGGGGGAGACGGAACGTTCAATGAGACGGTAAACGGTGTGATGAGTCTTGAACGACCGATGGAACTGGGATACATCCCCTGCGGCTCCACCAATGATTTCGCCGCTACTCTGGGCATCGGGGGAACGCCCGTGCATATTGCCGACGAGATTCTTCAGGGACATTGGGTAAGACCCGATATTGGAGAATTCAATAATCGGTATTTTACCTATACCGCTTCTTTCGGCGCTTTTACGGCGATTTCCTATGATACGCCTCAGAATCTGAAAAATGCGCTGGGACATTTCGCATATGTGCTGAGCGGTGCGAAGCAGTTTGCAAACCTGCCAAGGGTCAAAATGCATGTTGAAGCGGACGGATACAGCGAGGAAGGAATCTATATATACGGGGGAATCACCAATACTACCTCCATTGGGGGGGTGTACACTTTGCCTGAGGATGAGGTGAAACTGGACGACGGGCAGTTGGAACTGTTGCTTATAAGGGAACCCGGTAGACCTCAGGGATACACTGAAACGCTTTTGAATCTCGCCGTAAGAAATTTCGACGATCCCAACATCCTGTTTCTTCATGGCAGGGAGTTTCGTTTTGTTTCCGAGGAACCTCTGGCGTTCACGCTTGACGGTGAATACGGCGGAAGCGCAACCGAGAATCACATCCGGTGTGTAGACCGCGCGTACACGGTGAATGGAAAATTCACGTGAAAATCTCGAAGAAGGGAGGACACTCATGGAATATCTTGATATTTACGATGAAAACGCAAAAAGAACCGGCAGAATTATTGTGCGGGGAACGCCGGTGCGCTTGGGGGAGTATTCTATGTCGGTACACCTGTATATCTACAACCGCGCGGGGGAATTTCTTGTGCAGAAACGTTCTAAGAACAAACGCTCCCTGCCGGGCATATGGAGCGTGACCTGCGGCGCAGTGACGGCGGGTGAAAATAGCGTGGAGGCCGGGGTACGGGAGGCTGCCGAGGAGGTGGGACTTTTTCTTTCGCCTGATGAGTTGGAAATGGCCGGACGCGTGAAAAAGAAGCGGAGTTTTATAGATATTTATTTTGCGAAGAAGGATTTTTCCACAGAAAAGTGCGTTTTGCAGAAAGAAGAGGTAGAGGAGATTCGGATGTGCAGCGCAAGGGAACTTCTTTCGATCATTCAGGCGTCTGAACGAGCAAACAGTGGGTATACCGCTGTGATTGAGAACGCCATGAAAGCGCGGGGAATGCTTTAGACGGTTTTATCCGAAAGGCAAAGAACGTTTGCGCAATGTTTGAAAGGATCTACAAAAGATGATAGCGGTGAGTTGCGAAAACCTTGGAATTTCCTTCGGTGCGGACGAGATTCTGAAGAATGTGACATTCTCGGTAAACGAAGGAGACAGGGTGGGCATTGTGGGTGCAAACGGCGTCGGAAAATCCACACTGCTTAGACTGATTGCCGGAAAATATTCTCTGTGCGAGGGTTCGGTATATATAAAAAAAGGTGCGACGGTTGGAATGCTCGAGCAAAACGACGTAGTGGACAGCAGGAAAACGCCTGATGAGGAATTGTTGTCCTGCTGCGCTGATCTTTTGGAGCAGGAGGAACAGTTGAACCAACTTTCACGGCGCATGGAAGAAGGCGACGAGAATGCTGAAAAATCTTTTCACCGGTTGCATGACGCTTTTATGCGTTCCGGCGGATATGAATTTCGGGGGCGTGTAAAAGGGATTCTCCGTTCTCTGGGTTTTGATGAGCAACTCTGCAACATTCCCTGCGAAAATCTATCGGGGGGACAGAAAACAAGGCTGGCGCTGGCCAAAATTCTTTTCAGATCTCCCGACATTCTTATTCTTGACGAGCCGACCAACCATCTGGATACAGAAACCCTGTCATGGCTTGAGGATTTTTTAAGGACGTATAGAAAAACGGTGCTGGCGGTTTCCCACGATCGGTATTTTCTCGATCGGGTGGCAAATCGGATTTTGGACGTAGAGCACGGCGGTGTCAAACTCTATGACGGAAATTACACGGTTTTCGCCGAAAAGAAAAAAAACGACCGATTGATCGCGGAACGGCATTACCGCAATCAACAGCGGGAAATTGCGCGCATTGAGGCGTATATTGAGCAGCAAAGGCGCTGGAACAGAGAAAGAAATATTATCGCAGCCGAAAGCAGACAAAAAATGCTGGATCGCATGGAATTGTTGGACAAGCCCGAAGGGGATCCGAAGGAGATACGTCTGTCGTTCAAAGCCGGGATTCCCAGCGGCGAAGATGTTCTGAAGGTAAAAAATTTAGCGAAGGCTTTTGACGGTAAAAGACTTTTTAAAGAATTGTCTTTTGATGTGCAGAAGGGCGACCGGCTGTTTATAATCGGTCACAATGGCTGTGGAAAATCCACGCTCATGAAAATTTTGATGAATCGCCTTCTCCCAGACGAGGGCGTGTGCGTATACGGTTACAATCTGACTGTCGGATACTATGACCAGGAAAATCAGAACCTTTCTCCAGACAATACCCTGCTTGACGAACTGTGGAACACAGATCTTTCTATGACGCAGACAAAGGTGCGCTGCGCTCTGGCACTCTTTAATTTTACAGGAGACGATGTGTGCAAAAGAGTATCGGTGCTTTCCGGCGGGGAACGGGCCCGCTTGACTTTTTCAAAATTGGTTACGAAAGAAAACAATCTTTTACTTTTGGATGAACCTACCAACCATCTTGATATCGTTTCAAAGGAGGTTCTTGAGGAGGCGCTTGCGAACTATGACGGCACTGTGGTCGCAGTAAGTCATGACCGGTATTTCATCAATAAACTTGCAAATTGTATTCTGGATTTTGATGGGCTTGATGGAAAGATCACCTATTTCAGGGGCAACTATGAGGAGTATTTGAGGTTTTGCTGTGGTGAAAGAAATGGGGCAAAACAGGACAGGGGAAGGGAGAAAACCCTTTCGGAGAATAAAAAGCAATACCTTGAAAACAGAAAAAATCAGTCTGAACTTAGAAAAGCACGGGCAAAACTGGAAAAATGCCGCAAGGCGGCCTCTGAAATTGAGGAAAAACTGGGAGAACTTTCTGCGCTTGAGGAGAACTATCAAAGCGACTATCTGAAACTTTCGGAGATTTTTCACGAGAGGGAAGTACTTGAAGAGAAACTGTTAGAACTCTATAGCGAAATAGAAAATCTGGAAAATGCAAAAGTTTGACGGGAAAAACAAAGGAAAAGACGCGAAACGGTCAGAACGGCAAGAAATAGAAATGCAAAAACAGGATGCAAAAACCCGGAAACAAAGAAACAGAATTTTAAAACTCAAAAAGACAGGCCGTCAGAAAAACGGTCTGTCTTTTTCAGTTTGTTTATCGCGTTCTACATCCGATTGACGGAGTTTTTGGCAAAAAGACATTCACCCCCCGACTTTCAGGGGTAACGCGGAAGCATGAAGCCGCCTCCATACGCGTTTTCAAGGCGTCCGTCAGGATTCTCTCTGAATTTTCACGGCACATTACGCAAGTGCATTACCTTACGGTAGGATATATCCCGTTTGCGACATTTCCGTTAAACCGCATAAGATTTCCCCGGGCGCGACGGCGGCATGAGTGCCGCCGGTACAGTGTGTTGCGTAAAATCGGTTGAGGCGTTTGCAACCGCTGGAGTTGTGCGGTGTCGTGTTGCCTTTAACTGTCGCTGCTTGTTTTAAAAACCTCGGAGCGATCGCGTACAAGCAGAGAAATGCACCAGAGCGCCGAAATACCAACGACGGTGAAGATGATTCTGCTCAGCACAGACGTACTGCCGCCGCAGATCCACGACACGATGTCGAACCGGAAAAGTCCAATACTGCCCCAGTTGATGCCGCCGATGATGGCAATGGTAAGAGCGATTTTGTCAAGCATTGATTGCTTTCCTTCCTTCGGAATATTTTTTACTCATACGAGCAATTCTATTGTTTGCGTTTGTGAGTAAAATATACACATTGGGAAATCGGTTTTTCAGGTTTTCGGGAATCTGCCTCAATGCGTTGACGTTTGCGGTTCTGTGAACACCGGATTGAAGGGTGACACTCTCTCTTTGATGGGGAATAAAACCGTTTGTCTTTTGTGCGTTGTCCTGATTCTGCTTACTGTTTTTCCGTTGGCGCGTCTGCGTCGCTGCGAAAAGCGAAAATTCAGTTGAAAATGTTTATGGCGCAGTTGGACGCATCAATGGTGATGGGTGGGAAATCCTTGTTCTCAGCGTTCTCGGTAAAAACTTCACCCCGCGAATATCCGTTGACAACGGTTACCAGGCTTGTGTCTGAAGCCTTGTTCTCATCAGCAACATTTTTTACCGAGTACCCATAAATGATGCCAGACGCGTTCATATTGAGATTGAGCGTACATTTTTGACCGCCATTTGACACGTAAGTGCCAACCTGTTCAGGAAGATAGGGACTGTTTTCCTCATCCACATCGTTTTGGGTGATCAGTTTTTTGTTTACGACGGCGTTGACTGAACTGAACTTGCAGGCGTTCGCGGTAAAGGAACTACCGTTTTTCATGTTCAGATCTATTGTGAGGAAATGTTCGGTTATGATGGGTTCGGGCTGTACCATGTTGCCGTTGGAATCCAGAATGTCGGGGTCCGGTTCCGGGTAAACGATCTCGCGGTCTTTGAAAGAACAGGATTCGAAAGTGATGTCACTGTTGTTCAGGATTATTTTGCAGTCAAGGGAACAGGTGAGATTTTTTACCTTGACGTTTTTGCAATCGGTCAACTCCAAGTCGATGCGGTTGAGCAAATCGTCGTCATTGACGGTGATCACTACCTTTTTTGGGTTTTTGGTGCGAGAATCCGGACGAAAATAGGTTCTGAGGCCGTTAAAATTCTTGAAAGCGTCGGAAAGGTAGTCAAACAGGAGCGCCTCCTGGAACTTGTTCGTAACAGTGATCACGCCTGAACTGATTTGACAGGCATACAGTCCCGGTTGAAAATTGTAAAGCATCACCTTGGAGGACGTGCTGCGTCCGATAATCTCAATATCGTCAATGCCGGAAAGAACGACTGAAAGAACTTTCACATCTTGTTCGACATCTTCCAGCCCGTCATCCTTTTCCACTTGAATCACATCGGAAAAATCCATGGTGCGCACCGTGTCACCGTTATCGGTAATCATGTAATTTTCACCCACTGAAGAGAAAAGATCTTCTTCAGGGTAGTTGTTTTTGGCGTTGGACTGCGCGAAAAGGCAGAGCGCAAAACCGACGACAGTGATCACCAGTCCTACCGACATGACGATGAGCGTTGAAGGTTTCATATACGTTACCGTACCTTTGCCATGACACAGGCTAAGGATCCCTCTCTTTCAAAATTGTTGTTCCTGAGCGGCGGCGCTGCGGTTCACCTTCTCAGGAGGTGTGGGATACGTCAAAACTGCGTGCTGAATTTATAGATCCAAAGCACGAGTTTTTTGAGTTTCTTTGATAAAAATTTGGCGAAAATCCAGAGTTTTTTGCACAGAAAGGGAACGAGTCCCGTAACTCCGCTATATAAAAGAGCCGAAACAATGATGGTAATGCCTGTGATAGCCAGACCCAATCCCAGTTCGTACTGTCCGGTAATCAGCGCGAATCCCGATCCTGTGAGGAGATTGATGGCACCGTATGTAGTGCCCACCAGGGCGAGTACCACACCCGCGATCACCACCGCGATAAGCATTATGCTCATCGCGCCGGCAAGCAGTGCGAAGAGAATGAAGAGCGCGGCAAATACGGCGACTACGGCCAGAACCGCGACAAGAGCGGCGGGAATGAGCAAGCACATGCAGACGACGGTGGCGATATGTGCGTGGCTCCATTTTTCTTCCGGAGCAATTTTTTCTTTTTTTAATCCTTCCTGTCCACCAGATCTGGACGGTTTTTTGGAGGGGCTTGAGATGTCTGAAGAAGCAGGTCGAACGTCCTGCTTTCTTTTTTGCGCCGGAAGTGCCTTATCTGGTGTGGAAGAATCGCTTTGGGTTCTCTTTTTGTCCTTTTCTGTGAAAAATTCCGGAAGTTCTATAGAGCGCTGAACGCCGGAATTCTTAGCGCGTCCCTGACCGGAGACGGAACCCGTTTTTTCAGCGTCAGCTTTCACGGCGGGATTCTCACGTTTTTCCTTTGGGGACGACGGTGCTTTTTCGGAACTGCGCGCTTCTTTTTTGGGAGATTCTTTTCCGTCAAATCCAATGGGCAATACATCTGCCGCCGCAGACGCGCCGGCAGCGTCCAAAGAGCGCTCAGAAAGTCCTCGCTTTTCAGATTCATCGGACTTTCGGGAAGTATTTTGAAAAGTCTGAGGATTCTTTACCTCAGAGGGCGCCTGTTTCTGAGACGAAGGATGTTTTCGGATGCCTTCGCCTTTGTCAGAAGGTTCGTCCTCTTTTTCAAAAAACTGCGGCAAATCGACGAGAAAAAGCGGCTCTTCGGAATTTGAGGCCTTTTGCGAAGGATTCCCGGACGGCACACTCTCCGGCCGATTTTTTTTATTTGCGGAAAAACCAGCAGTGTCATTCTGTTTTTCCTTATCCTTAAAAACGTCTTTGTCGGGGTCATTCAGGGGATTGGGTTCTTTCCCGAAGGATGACGGTTCGCTTGCGCGTGAGGACTGGAAAGAATCATTATTCACGGTAAGCATGTAAGGTTCCTTTCTTTTTCGCTTGTCTCAAAAATGTAAAAAAGACTTGCAAAAATTTTTGAATATGGTATAATGAACGCGCGGGATGACTTGGACGCCGCTGTGGGCAGTAAACGACCGACGGCAAACAGCGTGCGGCGCGTAGGCAAACGGTGGAGAAATATTTTCACTGTCCCATCCATTATAACAGATGTTTGCGAGATTTTCAAGATGCGAATGCGAAAAAAAAGAAACGGAAACGCAAGAATTCAGGCATGTTCCGATTATTTGATAGAAAACGGGGAAGAAATTGACAGAATGCGCGAGGAAGGATTGCTTCCCTGTAGGCTGGAGATTGGTTGCGGAAAGGGAGATTTTGCAGTGGCAACCTCCAAAAAACATTTGGATGAGCCGTATATCGCCATGGAGATGATTTCAGATGTGATACTTTGCGGATTGGAAAAGGCCAGGGCCGCGAACTGTCCGAATCTGAAATTCATCATCGGAAACGCCAAAGATCTTCCGAACTACTTCCAAAAGGGGGATATCAGGGTCATCTATCTGAATTTTTCGGACCCGTGGCCCAAGAAAGGATATGCCAAGAGAAGGCTTACCCATAGGGGATTTCTTGAAATATACAAATCTATTCTTACAAAGGACGGAAAGATCTGTTTCAAAACCGACAACGCCGGATTTTTTGAGTTTTCCCTCGAAGAGTTTGAGCAGTCCGGCTTTGAGTTGTCGGAACTCACAAGGAATTTGCATGAAAGCGAATATGCGAAGGACAATATCGAAACCGAATACGAGCGCAGATTCTCTTCCATGGGTTTTCCCATTCACCGAGTGGTCGCGACGCTGAAACAGAACCTGCCTGCTGGGGTATAGACGTCCGGAAAGGACAGTGGTTTACCGGCGTTTTCGGCTTTGCCGTTAATATAAAACTGAAAATGCAGACACTAAAATTCAAGGAGGATTAAACCATGGAACTCAAAGGAAGCAAAACCGAACAGAATCTGATGGCCGCTTTTGCCGGCGAATCTCAGGCGAGAAACAAGTATACCTATTTTGCCTCTGTTGCGAAAAAGGAGGGCTACGAGCAGATCGCGGCCATTTTCCTTGCGACGGCCGAAAATGAGAAGGAACACGCGAAGATATGGTTTAAGGCGCTGGGTGAGTTGGGCGATACCGCGCAGAACCTGGCGGCGGCCGCTGCGGGTGAGAACTATGAGTGGACCGACATGTACGACCGGTTCGCAAAAGAGGCGGATGAGGAAGGGTTCACCGAACTGGCAGCGAAATTCCGTCTGGTGGGGAAGATCGAAAAGTCTCATGAAGATCGCTATAGATCGCTTTTACAGAATGTAGAGATGAAAGCGGTTTTTGAAAAGAGCGAGGAGACTATGTGGGAGTGCCGCAACTGCGGACATTTGGTCATCGGCAAAAAGGCGCCCGCGGTTTGCCCCGTGTGTGCGCATCCTCAGAGTTATTTCGAAGTAAGAAAAGAGAACTATTAAAAGATGTTCGGCACGGGAAGAGCCCGTTTTCCAAGCCCGAAGGACAGAAAATGACATAGAGTGTGGGGAATCCTGAAAACTGGCGGGTAAAAGAACGGGAAAACAAAACCCTGTGGAAAATACCGTAAAACTCTGAAAAAAACTTATAAAAGAAAACCGCAAACGTCTTTTGTTGCGCCCCATAAACGGTTATACAAGAAATGCCGCCGCATCAATAGTCAGCAGAAGAAACAAGTCGCTTTTTCATGAAATTGCATACTTTTCGGTCGCTGAAAATCTTCCGGGGATTTCGTAGTATGGCGTTCAGTTTGGCGCCGCACTTTTGCAGGATGCTCTTGGGGATGAAGTAGCAAAAGGGAATATATTCCGCATTGCGAAAGGGCGTGATGTACCGCTTTTTGTGTTTTAACAGAGTTGGAGCACCGCTGTTTCCTTTCGAGAGGATTGTGTTCTCTATTTTTATTCGACACAATCAACGCCAGATTGTTTCCATTCTCGGCAATAATTCTGTCGTATTTGTGCGTCCCGTAAACTCCTTTAGAGCAAAAACAGAAAAGCCCCGCCCGAAAAGCAGAAAACCTGCGAATCGGACGGGGCCGCTTTATAAAATTTCAAGGCGTTGACATCATCGCTCTTGTTTTTATTCGTGTACCTGTATATACAAGGAGGTGGATAACAAGATGGAGTATATGTCTTGCCCGGAAGTTGCAAAGAAATGGGGTGTTTCAGATCGTCGGGTGCAAAAACTGTGCGAAGAAAACCGTATCAAGGGTGTTTCCCATGTCGGGAATATATGGCTGATTCCGAAGGATGTCAAAAAGCCGAACGATGGACGCAAAAAGGCTGCGAGGAACAAGAAATAAACAGAGCAAAAAAATATTTCAGCACAAAACCTGATATTTATGTTGGGGACAAAGTCTGTCATGATTCGTATAATTATGACAGTTAAAGACGAAGCACATTCTTTTCAGAAGGGGGAAAGGAGGCGCATACAGGTGATTTTATCGGCATCGTTAAAACGAAATGTCGTCATGCTTGCGGTAACCTTTCTTATATGCAGTTTTCTAAATGTTGTTTTTGAGGGCGTTGGATTTACGGAGTGTTCCAGACTTTATTGCGGTGTTCTTGTCCTGCTTTGGGCGCTCTCCATTCAATCACGGATTATTGATGCTCGTCTGCGGAAACTGCTTTTATGGATAGCAGCGCAGATTTTGCTCTGTTCTCTGCTGCAAATTTTCCGCAATCAGTTTTTTAGTAACTTCCTCATTATACAACGCTATTTATGGTATGTTCATTATGCGCCGATAATGGCGATATCCCTGCTGTGCTTTTACCTGTCTTTGTACATCTACCGACCGATAGAAAAGACTGTGCCTGCCGTCTGCTGGTTGCCTGCCATTGTGGGTGCACTGCTTACACTGGGGGTTTTGACAAACGACATCCACTTTTTTGCCTTTCGCTTTTCGGACAGCGATATGACTGGCTACCGTGAAAACAACCGTGCATGGCTGATTTATCTGTTTATGACTTTTCTTTTGGCTATTGTTTTCGTTGCCTGTTTTATCATTTTGAAAAAACATCAGAAATACTGCACAAAAAAACATTGCTGTCTGCCTCTCATTCCTATTTTCATTGAAGTCATTTATGTGATCTTATATGTTCTTGAATTAGATCCGCAGATCAACGGCGTTCATCTTTGGGATTACGGAGAGATTTTCTGCATTTGCACCATTGCGTTTCTGGAAACCTGCATACAAACCGGTATGATCCCGGCCAACAAGGAGTACGACAAACTGTTTGCTGCTTCTTCCTACCCAGCCGTTATTTTGGATCATGCGGGAAATGTGATTTATCAGACTTCGGGTGCGCAGTATCCTTTTCCGGCAAGCGAAGACATACAAATCAAGCGCCATCAGATTTCAGGCGGCAGCATTGAGTGGACAGTCAACGTGAAGTACATATGGATGCTAACAAAGAAACTTACGGAAGCAACGCAGCAGTTGGAAACCCGTAACGCATATCTGGCCGAAGAAAACCGTATCAAACGGGAAAAAGCGGAGTTGGAAACCCGTAATCGCCTGTATGACGGAATTTCTAAAATCGTACATACGCAACTTTCAGAAATTGATGCCTTACTGAATGATACCGAGACGCCGTTAGAAGCAAAACTTCCGAAGATTTCTGTGTTGAAAGTTTATGTAAAAAGACGCAGCAATATGGAACTCTTGGCAGTTTCCGGGCCATTGTCGGTTGGCGAACTTACGGCTGCGATTACCGAGACTTTAGAATACGTGAGGTTATGCGGCGCAATTACAGCGGTGTCTTCATTTGGGACAGGCGCTTTTCCGGCGGAGATGATTGTCGCTGCCTATGAGCGGTTTTGGACGGTAGTAGAAGCAAGTTTCGACACAATGTCTCACATAAATGTGTCGGTACGGGCCGAAAAAAACAGTTTGATTCTCCGTATGCTGCTAAAAACAGAGAACTTTTCCTATGAAGCGAACAGTCCGAGGCAGGAAAACAGGGATTTTTTCTGTAAAAGTTCCATAACAAAAGAGGGACAGGACATCAATATTGCTTTCACTTTTGTGAAAGGAGGCGGACGTATATGAGGTTTGAAAAATCATATTCCGATCTTGCGCTTTGGTCTGTAATGGGTGTTTTCACTGTCCTTCTATTTTTTATCGGCGTTGCCATTTTTGCTCTCATGCTCCGTCAGAAAAGAGGCGCGGGATCAGTTGCCGCGCTGTTTGCAATTTTGCTCTCATATGGTCTGTTTCAATATATTGGAACATTTCTCCATGAAACAGAGCGCAGTTTTGCCGCTGCGCAGACTGCGGGACGGTTTGCGGTCGGTCTGCCTAACTGGCTTATCCTCTCAACCTGCATAGTTTTGACAGTAGGCGAGATGCTGCTGTTTGGCAGCATTGTTGCTCACAGGAAAAGACGTATTACCCTGATGTCTGTCAAGGAAGCTATAGACAGTCTGCCTATGGGCATTTTATGCTATGTCCCAAGTGGTCGAATCTTGCTTGTTAACCGCACAATGGAACGGTTTAGTAAAATGCTTACCGGAGAGTTACTGACAGACGGAATGATATTTGCAAAAAAGTTACATACAGGAAGATTCCTGCCATGCTGCCAAACAATCGACGCGGAAGAGGCGCTTGTGATTCGCATATCCGACGATACCGTATGGACTATAACGGAAGAGATAGTACCTTATGAGGGTATTGAGATACAGGCAATTATGGTTTCAGATATTACAGACGCCTACCGCAAAACACTGGAATTGCGACGGGTACAGGAACAGGTGTTGACGCTCAATGCCAAACTTATCAAAACGAATCGGGAAATTGTGGCTTTGACGGCGGAACAGGAACTTCTTGCCGCAAAAGTCAAAATTCATGATGAACTGGGACAAAACCTGCTCTCCATAAAGCGCCTGATCCTGAATGGCAACGGAACAGAACTTGAAAAAGCAGAGATCGTGAAACGGCTGCATGAGAACATAGACTTTTTCAAAGGAGAATCGGACGCGGTTGCCGGCGAATACGAGTTGATGATTGGCACTGCAAAGCGGCTGGGCGTGGATGTAATTGTATTGGGGACGCTGCCACAAACAGAACCGCTGAAACAGATTATTGCAACAGGTATCCATGAGTGTTTTACAAACACTTTGCGCCATGCCCATGGGAACAGGCTGAATGTTTGTATTACAGAAAATGAAAATCAGGTTATAGCGGTATTTACAAATAACGGGGAACGGCCAACGGGTGAAATCCATGAAAAAGGCGGGTTGGGATTATTGCGCACTCTGACTGAACGGGCAGGCGGGCAAATGACAGTTTCAGTCGAGGCCGAGTTATCTATCACCATAGAATTACCAAAGGAGGTTTAAAATGCCTTATCAAGTGTTGATTGTGGACGATCAAATCATGTCAAGACAGTTATTTGAAAACTTTGTGTCAAATTCGGAAAATTACAGAGTAGCGGCGTCCATTGAAACGGCCAAAGTTGCCGATGCCTATTGTGCCGGGTGTCGAATTGACCTTGCATTGATCGACATAGTAATGAAGGACGGATCAAATGGACTGGATGCTGCGGCACGGATCAAAGCCTCGTATCCAGAGACAAAAATCATTATTGTTACTTCCATGCCAGACGCCATGTTTCTGAAGCGGGCAAAGGAGATTGGGGTAGAAGCCTTTTGGTACAAGGAAGTTCAGGAAATTCCCATGCGTGAGGTCATGGATCGGGTCATGGCTGGAGAAAAACTTTTTCCCGACAGTCCACCGGTAACACAACTTGGTTTTGCCAAGAACACAGAACTTACAGAGCGGGAATTGGATGTCCTGCGGCTTTTGGCCGAAGGCTTGACAGACAGGGAAATTGCCGGACGGCTGTATCTGAGTTTAAGTACCGTCCGTTACCATGTGAATAATCTGATCTCCAAAACGGGACAATCCTCCCGGACAGAACTGGCGGTGAATGCCGTCCGCAGCGGGATTGCAATTCCGAATGTCAGAGAACTGTAAAAAACTATATACAAATTGATTTTGACGGCAGCTTTCAAAAAGCTGCCACTTTTTATGCAAAGACTAACATTTTTGTTGGGGCGATTTGTTTTCAAAATCGTTATCATAGTGGCGTAAGTTCATTAGTAGGGCTGAGCAATTTCAGGTTCTTATTCAACGGAGGGGACGTTATGAAGCGAATTTGGAGACAGATATGCAGCATCATGCTATGCATGATTATGATTGCGGGACTTTTCACCCCCAGTGCAGTTGCATTGGGACCATTTACACCGGCGGATCAAATAGGGAATCACTTTGAGGCAGATGATTCAACGGGGGTATTATCTGACACACCGGAACTTGCTGGAGATACATCTAAAAGTTATGCGGACGATTGGATAAAAACAAATAAGACCATTTCCGCAGGAAAAAATGAAAACGAGTTTTTGATTACACTGGATGTCCGTACCAAAGCGGAAATTCAAAACATTGAACTTTCAGAAGACGCTGCGGTTGTAATGGTAATCGACCTATCTGGAAGTATGAATGATGATAACAAACTGGAAAAGGCTAAAGCGGCGGCGTTGGCGTTTATAGATAAGTTTGCTGAAACAGACAACGCGGACACGCTCCGCAAGGTCGCGGTCGTAGGGTTCAGCGGACAAACGCCGCAATACAGTTTTTTGGGTGGCCGCGAAGGAATTACAGCGGCGAAAACATACCAAAATTGGATCAATGCAACCGATCCTTCTATTGCATTGCAAATAAACAAAATGGAGGCTAAGGGCGGCACTTGTTTGCAGGCCGGTCTGATACTTGCCAAAAATCTGCTAAACAGCGAAGAGGTAGCAGATATTTCCAACAAGAACATTATTGTTTTGACAGATGGCTGTCCGACTTATTCTCTTTCTGAGCAGGCAGCGCGAAACCAGTCACAAGAGTCCATTGGGGAACCGGATGAAATTCAGGGTAACGGATCAAAAACCGATCATGCCACCCATACAAAAACCGAAGAAACGGCGAAAACGGTTTTAAAATCCGGTATCAATGTATATAGCGTTTATTTGGGCAATGACATGGTTGATTGTACCGAGCGAAGTTGCAGCGTGCGGAAAACAGGAGCAAATTGGCTTCGTGAAGATTGCGGCTTTACTGTCTATGCCGTCGATGACGCCGATAACTTATGGGAAACATTTGAACGCATTTCCGAATTGATCCGCATACAGGCAAAAGCATGGATTGCCGAGGATCCGATGGGCGAAATGTTCGATTTTTCCGGATTTACAAATACTCCCATGTCCGATAATGAGTATTTCTATAATTCTTCGTCCAATAAGATTCAATGGCATCTGCGCTTTTCAAAGCCTGTCTGTGAAACGGAAGACGGATTCAGTGTGTATCAGTTGACCTATAAGATCAGATTGAATACGCTCGCTTCCAACTATAAGGCGGGCGTATATTACCCGGCTAACGGGATTACTTCTGTTACTTGGCTCATTGAAAAGGCTGCGCAAAGTGGAACTTCTGAAATAGAAAACGGTACTGCCTATTTCAATGTGCCATCAGTAAAAGGGTATGCGACGGATATTTCCTTTCATAAGACAGACAACCATAATGCGGCGCTTGCAGGAGCGGTTTTTGAATTGTATTATAGAGAAATCCTGATGGATACGGCAATTTCGGACGAAACCGGCGTTGTGTTGTTTGAAAATGTCCCATCGGGTCATTCCTACACAATCATTGAGAAATCCGCGCCAAATGGTTTTATTACAAGCACCGAAGAATACAGTGTTACGGTTTCTTACGGTGATGTGGACGGTAAAATCGGCGTGGATAATACGGTTATCAATCTGCCGGAACCCAAGTACGGCAGCCTGATCGTATCAAAAACGATATCCGGCGGCGGGGCAAGTACAACGGACGAGTTTACCTTTACCGTGGTTCTCAGCGATAACAGTATCAATGGGCAATATGACAACATGAATTTTATAGACGGGGTTGCTTCTTTTACCCTGAAAGGCGGTGAAAGTGCGACTGCATCCGGTCTTCCGGCGGGAACAGGCTATACAGTGACGGAAAGCGATAACGAAGGATATACGGTAACCGTGAATGGGATAAACACCAAGACCGCATCGGGTATGATTACGGCCGGGGAGATTGCCGAAGAGGCCTTCATAAATTATAGAGCTGAGAATCCTGACAAGCCCGAGATCCGATTTGAAATTACAAAAAAGGTGGAAGCGACAGGCGATGTTATCCCCGCCGGAAAAAATAGATTTGAATTTGTTGTGTCAACCTCTCTAAATGAAGTTGACGCAGTAATTCGGCCCAATCCTGTTATTGAAATAGAGGGAATTGGGACACAAACGAAATCCATCACAGTAGACCTTAACGAAATTCCGGAGGAACTTTATGTATGGGAAAAGTCAAATGACGTTTCTGTTGAGTGGACATATGATGCAGCGGTTTACAGAGTAACGTTCACAAAGGACGCTGTCAGCGGTGATATGGTTCCGCATTATGAAAAACTTGTTATAACCGGAAATACGCAAAACTGGGTAGTAAATGAAGCGGCTTTGTTTATCAACTCTTTTTATGCATCAAGTACCCCATATGAGCCTGTAGGCAATATACAAATATCTAAAACCGTGATAAACGGGGACAAAATAAAGGAATTTGCTTTTACTGTCACTCTTATAACTTCAGACGGTGAAAGCATCAGCGGATATTTCGGTGACATGATATTTATAGACGGCGTTGCTACTGTCTATCTGAAGCACGGCGAAAGCGCAACTGCCATTGGCATTCCAGCGGGAACGGTGTATTCTGTTGAGGAAAGCAATAACGAGGGTTATAAAGTGACTGTGAATGGAGCCGACGGGGCATTTGCAACCGGTACAATTGCAGCAGAAAATACCGCCGTGGTTGCATTCCAAAATGAAAAGGACAGCGGCGGCACTCCGGACCTTGGCAGCGTGAAAATCACGAAAGTTGTAAAAGGGAATAAGGCTCCGGCTGAACATGTGGAATATGCGTTCAGAGCGTGGCTGCATGACCGAGACGGTGCCGCTGTTTCCGAAAGCATTCCGTACAGCATTATAAGGACAGACGGGACGACAGAAAACGGAACAGTAAAAATTGACACGGACGGATATGTGTTTACTCTGAAAGACGGCGAAAGCATCATATTCAGCAATATTAAGAGCGGTGGGTACTTTGAAGTGAAGGAAATTACCACAGGTGATTTTACGACTACTGTGAGAGGATTGACTGACGGCGTTTGTGAAATTTCCCCGAACAGTACCAAAATTGTTGAGTTTGTCAATGACTATGGCAGTACCGTGCCTCTTCCGCGAACAGGAGATTCATCAAAGATAGGACCTTGGCTTGTCCTTGCTTGTTTATCTCTACTCGGTTTGACCGTAGTTTCATTTGTCGGAAAAAACCGTTACACCCGGTGGTAATATGCAAGTAGGAAAGTAAAAAAAACGAGGTGAAACAAAATTGGTTAAATTACTGTTTTTTATTCTGGGGCTTGTGGTTGGCGGACTGATTGCTTTCTTCACAGTCTGCTTATTATCGTCGCGGCGCATTTCGCAGTATGAACTGATGAACGAAAAACAGCGCCAAAAGATCAAAAGGTTGAGAGATTCTCTACCGTCTGTGCTGGAGGAATCCCGGGAAAACATCCTTGGCGTCGATCTCTGTGTGTGCTGCGGAGAACCGATTCCCGAAGGGCAGATGGTTTGCAGCCAGTGTCTTAAAAACAATTCGTAAAAGGCAGACTGTCAAATTGACCTTTGCTCTTTCTATGCGGTTCTCATTTTAAAGAGGAAGTAAGAACCGCTTTACATTTACAAAATTTTTGCTTTATAAATGACATCGGTCGCATAGGTTCATGAACTTGTGCGACCGATGTTTTCGCCGTTTTAATTTTTTGTATTATAGATCCGTTTTGTGTGCGCAATCTCTTCAGCCCTGTTTCGAATGTTGTTCATTCGTCCACCCTCACCAAACGATCTTTCACCCTAAACGTCTCGGCTGCATCTTCACATGCTGCTATCTGCTTTACCATCTGGGAAAACATTTTTTCTGTCTGCTTGCAATGTCGGCAGGGTGGCTATCCAGTTTGCGGGCGGTGCGTAGATTGTAGTACAAAATCTGTTGATATTCTTTTAGACACCGGCAATATCGCTGGTCTTGTCTACCGGTTCGGTCGGCGCCTCTGCCTTGGGCATAGGTGTCCACCGGGCGCCGGCATCCAAACGCCTATGGAGCGTTTTTTTGCTCTTTTTTCAGACTTTCGATGACAATTCTCTGTTTATCACTGTCTATTGTTGTGCAGTATTTTAGTTCTCTCCTGTTTTCCGACTCCTTACCTATTGTAGCAAAGAGATTTTCATTTGATGAATGTGCGGATGCAAAAAGAAAAGTTCCGTTTGCCGGGAATCCGGCAAACGGAACTTATAGATATACAGTATTACTTCAATTCGACGCAGCGATACACCCGTCGGCTGCGGAGAGGAAATGCATATATTCCTTTGCATCCTTACAGGTCGGGCAAATCGGGCCAACTCAAAGTAATTTCTTACTTTCTTCCATCCTTGATGGCTGCCTGTGCCGCCGCCAATCGGGCGATGGGCACTCTGAAGGGGGAACAAGAGACGTAATTGAGTCCGACTTTGTGGCAGAAGTCCACGGTGGCGGGATCTCCTCCTTGTTCGCCGCAGATGCCCAGTTTCAGATCGGGGCGTACGGATCTTCCGAGTTTTGAAGCCATCTCAATGAGTTTTCCCACACCTTTAATGTCCACTTTGGCAAACGGATCAAACTCATAGATTTTTTGCTTGTAATAGGAAGAGAGGAACTTTCCCGCGTCGTCTCTGGAAAACCCGAATGTCATCTGCGTCAGATCGTTGGTTCCGAAGGAGAAAAATTCTGCCTTGGTCGCCAATTCGTCGGCTGTGAGCGCGGCTCTTGGAATCTCGATCATGGTGCCTACTTTGTAGCAGAGAGTCGCTCCGCTTTTTTCAATTTCTTCTTTCGCCGTGGAGTCCACAATGTCTTTGACGAATTTCAGTTCATTGACTTCGCCCACCAGAGGGATCATGATCTCGGGTACAATGTTCCATTCGGGGTGACGCTTCTTTGTTGCAAGCGCTGCGCGGATAACGGCTCTCGTCTGCATCTGCGCGATTTCCGGATAGGTTACCGCCAGACGGCAACCACGATGTCCCATCATCGGGTTGAATTCATGCAATGAATCAATGATGGCTTTAACTTGCGCTACGGTTTTTCCGCCGCTGCGCGCCAGTTGCTCGATATCCCGCTCTTCCGTAGGCACAAACTCATGCAGCGGAGGATCCAAAAACCGGATGGTGACGGGCATTCCGTGCATTTCCTCATAGAGTTGCTCAAAATCTCCCTGCTGCATGGGCAACAGTTTGGAGAGTGCCTTTTCCCGTTGCTCCTTGTTGTCGGCGCAGATCATTTCCCTGATGGCAGGTACTCTGTCAGGTGCAAAGAACATGTGCTCGGTGCGACAGAGTCCGATGCCTTCCGCTCCGAATTTCACCGCCTGTCTGGCGTCTTCCGGCGTGTCGGCGTTGGTTCGTACCCGCAAAACCCTATACGTATCCGCCCACTGCATGATTCGATCGAAGTCTCCGCTGATGGTGGCCTCTACTGTGGGCAATGCTTCACCATAGATCTTTCCGGTGCTCCCATCCAGAGAAATATAGTCGCCTTCGCAGTAGGTTTTACCCCCAAGTGTGAAACTTTTGTTTTCCGCGTCCATTGTGATCTCTCCGCAGCCGGAGATGCAGCATCTTCCCATACCTCTGGCAACCACCGCCGCATGAGATGTCATGCCTCCGCGCACGGTGAGAATTCCCTCTGCGGTGTGCATTCCTTCAATATCCTCCGCGGAGGTTTCCAACCGGACGAGAATGACCTTCTTTCCGTTTTCGGACCATTTTACCGCGTCCTCCGCCGTGAAGACGATCTGTCCGCAGGCGGCTCCCGGGGAGGCGGGAAGGGCTGTGGCCACTTCTTTCGCCTTTTTGAGGGCGTTCGCGTCAAACTGGGGATGAAGCAGTGCGTCGATGCTCTTCGGATCAATCATCAGCACCGCTGTTTTTTCGTCAATTCTTCCCTCGTCTACCAGATCACATGCGATCTTGATGGCCGCTGCGGGCGTGCGCTTTCCGTTTCTCGTCTGCAGCATATAGAGTTTTCGATCTTCGATGGTAAACTCCATGTCCTGCATGTCGCAATAGTGGTTTTCCAATCGCTCGCAGATATCCACAAATTGTTCGTACACCTCGGGCATGGTGTCTTTCAGGTGGTCAATGGGTTCGGGAGTGCGCACACCCGCAACCACGTCCTCTCCCTGAGCGTTCATGAGAAACTCTCCCATCAGTTTCTTTTCGCCGGTGCTGGGATTTCTGGTAAACGCTACGCCTGTGCCAGAAGTGGGGCCCATGTTTCCGAAGACCATCGACTGCACATTGACCGCAGTTCCCCAACTGCCGGGGATATCGTTGAGTCTTCTGTAATATACCGCCCGTTCGTTGTTCCAAGAGCGGAACACGGCCTTGATGGCGCCCATCAACTGCTCTTTGGGATCGTTTGGAAAGTCGCTGCCGGTGTTGGATTTATATTCCGCCTTGAACAGTTCCGCCAATCTTTTCAGATCCTCGGCCGTCAGTTCAGTGTCCAGTTTTACACCCTTTTCTTCTTTTACCCGGTCAATGACTTTTTCAAAATACCCCTTATTGACTTCCATGACCACGTCCGAATACATTTGAATGAATCTTCTGTAACAGTCCCAAGCCCAACGGGGATTTCCGGATTTCTTTGAAATTGCTTCTACCACCTGTTCGTTTAACCCTAGGTTCAGAATGGTGTCCATCATGCCCGGCATGGAGGCTCTGGCGCCGGAACGCACCGACACCAGAAGAGGGTTGGCGGTATCTCCCAACTTTTTTCCGGTGATATTCTCCAATTTCAGCAAATACTCCTCGATCTGCCGGGCGATCTCAGGATCAATGGTTTCGCCGTCTTCATAATACTTTACACAAGCCTCACAGGTGATGGTGAAGCCTTGGGGAACCGGCATTCCAAGGCCTGTCATTTCAGCCAGATTCGCGCCTTTACCGCCCAACAGTTCGCGCATGGAACCGTTGCCTTCGGTGAATAAATACACATACTTCTTGTTCATACTGCTCATCAACTACTCCAAACAGAATTTTTTGATCTTCCAAGTCGATTTTCCAAGGTGGAAGGGATTATAACATATTTTTTTCCATTTGTCTATACTTATATGCAATTTTAACGTGAAAACAGGGAAAAATAAGGGAAAACTTGTGCCGGAGAGTGTAAATTTCAAAGGATTATGCGATAAATTTGTTTTTTTGATACCTTTTCAGACGTTTTTAAGTTTGAATCTTCAAAATTCAAAGCGCCGCTTTTTTGTGGAAATTGGATGTTCGTACTTTCGGGCGCCATCGTGTTTGGTTTTCGTGACGCTTCACCGGTGCTTTTGGCATTTCTCTTTCAATGTCTTGCGGTTTGCCGGACCTCCGTTTTCATGCTGCGGCATTCCTTGCAGGAGGTTCTATAGGGCGCCGCGCTGTTTGCCGTGTGCATTCCGTTATCTGTAAGTTCGAATTTGGCCGCGCTGCAGCAGTGTTTCACGGGTGCAGCGCGGCTATGACGTACGCAGTGAGAATGTGACGCTTTAGACATTCAATGTTTCTTGGCGTCGGGAAATTTACTCTCTGTATTTTTCTTAGCGGGGGTTTAATTTCCGAAACTCGCTTTTAAGTATTGAAAAAGTGCGGAAAACATGGTATACTATGAAAGAATATTGGAATGAAAGGAACGGTTTTCTGAAATGACGATACTCCCAAAAAAGAAACTCCCCCTATATGAAGTCGAGAATTTTAACAATTTCAGGCAGATGCTTGATTTTGCAAAAGAGAAGGCAGGAGACACCATTGCTGTAAAATACAAGGAATGGAGCGCTGTCCATGATGTTACGTACAATGAACTTTCCAACAGAGTGGACGCATTGGGCACGTCGCTGTCCGGACTGGATGGGGGACTGGGACATGTGGCAATCGTCGGCGAGAACAGTTACAACTGGATTTGCGCCTGCCTTACGGTACTTTGTTCGCAGGGAGCGGCGGTGCCGGTGGATCGGGAACTGCCCTTTGAAAAAATCATTGAAATTTTGAATCAGTGCGATTGTACCACGGTGTTTTTTGATCGTTCCTTTGAAGAATCCTTTGAGAAAAATCTAAAATATTTGCCTAAAATCAAGAACTATATATGTTTTCAGCTGCGTGCGCACGAAGAAAACGGCTGGGCGCGGTCCTATGAGTCGCTGGTATACCAAGGGGAAATGGCTTTGCACGAAGGATGCACTCTGTATACTTCTCTGGAACCTTCCGACGAAGAAACACGCATGCTGATGTGCACGCGCGGAAAAGAGGGGGACCTGCGTGTGGCCATGCTTTCACAGTTCTCTCTGCGCTCGGCAACGGTTGGTGTTCTGCAGTTGGCGCCCATGCGCGAGCGGTGCGTTTCAGTTCTCCCTTATGACCGTCCCCTTGTGTTGGTGAGCGGATTGCTCGGTGCTTTCCACAGTCACACTACGGTTTGCATCGGTGCGGATTCGGAAAATCTTCTGAAACATCTGCAATGCTATAAACCCGAGGACGTTTTTCTTTCGGAGTTGGAGGCGGAAAAACTTTGGCAGAAGATTGTCAGAAACGTTGAAAAGCAGGGAAGAACCGAAACCATGGAGAAACTGGTGAAAACCGGTGCTGCGATGCGAAAAGTGGGCATAGATAAACGTCGTATATTCTTTGCGGCCATCCATGAAATGTTTGGCGGAAAATTGGAAACTATCCGGATAGACGGAACGGCGGATGAGGAAATGGTAAGGTTTTTTGACGGTATCGGTATCGCGGTGCTTGGGGGATACGGAATGGCTGAGTGTGTGGCCATATCGTTGAATCGGGAGAAATTCAGCGATTTTGATTCCGCCGGAGTTTTGCTGCCATGCATGCAGGTCAAGATTGATAATCCTGACAGCGAGGGCGTCGGAGAGGTGTGCGTCCGGGGCGACATACTGATGACAGGATACTATAAAAACGAAGAGGCGACAAGAGAGGTTCTGGAATTGTCCGGATGGTTTCATACTGGGGATCTGGGAAAAGTCAGCGCGCAGGGGCAGTTGCGTCTTACGGAACATCTCCCGGGAAAACCGTTTTAAAGTGCGGCAGAATTCTGTATTTGCGGGAGATCGAAAAGGATTTGCTGACGCTTCCGGGTATAGGAGGAGCGACGGTTTACACGGAGAAAGGTCCTAAGGGCGCAGACATCTGCTGAAAGCGCGCGGCTCAGTGTCAAAGAAAACTGCCTTACAGGACGTTCGGAAGAAAAGAAAACATCGTGGATTGACGGTCAGGCTGCGCGTTTTAACCGACTTCCCCCCTGTTTTCACCTGAGTTCCGCGTGTTTTGACAGTTCTTTAAAAGATGAGATGGAGGGATCCCCGCGTCTTTCCCATTGATTCCGCGCGGACTTCGGTTTTTCGCCGCGCTGTGTTACTGCAGTTTATGGGTATTTGAACGGAAGTTTTCCCTTTTTTGAGTGGTTTCGGAATTTTCAAGAGGTCTTTCGACGTTATTGACTTCTATTTTTCGTGAACGTTTCCGGATGATTTTGAGAGTTTTTGAAAAGGAGGAACGTACATACCATGGCTCCCAGAATGGACTTTGGACCGCCGCCGGGCGAGAGCATGCATGAAAAAATGAAGGACCCCAAGCCCAAAAACCTTAAAGAAGTGCCGGAATATCTCAAAAAAATATTTGGCGGAACTTTTCGACGGCTTTTCTGCATTTTTATGCTGGTTTGGGAGGCACAGCCTTTTATTCTCTTCATGATGATTTTCATGGCGGTGTTCAACGGCGTGGTGCCGGTGATTTCCGCGTGGATCTCCGCGAATCTTTTACAGGCGGTGGTGGATCGGATCACGGATCCTGGCGTCAACCTTTTTCTTCCGCTGCTTTTACAGTTTGCCTTTCTTTTTGCACGTACGCTGGTCAATACCGTCAACGGTGTGGTGACGCGTATTTCGGGGGAATTGGTCACCAATCACATCAAACTGAAAATCATGCACAAGGCTAAGACTGTAGACGTAGGGTCCTTTGATATGCCGGAATTTTACGAACGCATGGAGAACGCCAACAGGGAAGCTGGCAGCCGACCTATCAGCATTTTGTCCTCCGCCTTTTCAGTTCTGTCCAATGTGATCACTCTCTTTTCTTTTGGCGCGGTGCTGATCGGCCTGTTCTCGGATATCCGCAGTTTTTCGGGAAAAGGTGAATTTGCTTTCACATTGACATTTGCCGTTTTGTTCCTGGTGCTCTCGATTGCTTCGGCGGCGGTTAGTTTTTATTTCAGGAGGAGAAACTTCCTCTATATGCGCCGCAGAAGCAAGGACAGAAGGCAACTCAGTTATTTCAGCGACATTCTGGTCAACAAGGATCTGGTGAAGGAACTGCGGCTGTTCAATCTGTCTGATCTGTTCATCGGCCGATACAGTGAAGTATTCAGGGGATATTTCCGGGGAATTAAAAAACTGATTTTTAAAGAAAGCGGCTACAATCTGGTTCTGTCAATGCTTACCGCCGCCTGCAACGGAACGCTCATCTATATGATCGCTACCAACATCCGACAAATCAGCAGTTACTCACTGTATTCTTCGGCGCTTTCCAACATCTCGGGCGCTGTTTCCAACCTGATATCAGTCTCCGCCACTATTTACGAGGGGACGCTCTTCATAGACAATCTGCTGCTGTTTATGAACGAACCGCAGGGCATTAAATGCGCGCGTGAAACACCCCTGCCGGTTAAGCGCCACACGGGTCACTTCATAGAGTTACGGCATGTTTCCTTTTCGTATCCGGGCAGCAGCAAGAAGGTGCTGAACGACATCAATCTGCGCCTGGAGCCGGGAGACACAGCGGTGTTGGTAGGGCTGAACGGCGCGGGCAAAACAACGCTCATCAAATTGCTTACAAGGCTCTACGATCCCACAGAGGGCGTGATCCTCTTTGATGGAGAGGATATCCGTAATTACGAACCGTCGGAACTTTACAAGGTGTACGGAATCATCTTTCAGGATTTCGGGAAGTATGCCGTGAGTGCCGCGGAGAATGTAGCGTTTGGAGATATTGAGCGTGGAAACGATCGGGAGGCCGTCAAAAGGGCGGCTGTACACTCGGGCGCGGATGAATTCATTTCCCAACTTAAAAACGGTTACGATACGCCGATGATGCGCTATTTTGAGGCGGATGGGGCGGAATTGTCTATCGGACAGTGGCAAAAACTGTCGGTCGCAAGGGCATTTTTCGCCGATTCGGACATTTTGATTCTTGACGAACCCACTGCCTCTCTTGACCCCATGGCGGAACAGGAAATATTTAATCAGTTCGACAAACTTCGCAAGGATAAAACCACGGTGTTCGTTTCTCACAGACTGTCCAGCGCCACGGTGGCAAACAAGATTTTTGTTCTCAAGAATGGAAGAATTGTAGAGGAAGGAAACCATAAAACATTGATGGAGAAACGTGGGGAGTATTATACTCTCTTTTCAACGCAAGCCGCCCGCTACATTTCTTCCTCCGACGAACATGTGCGTACCGATACAGAGGAACTAAAAAAGGAGGATGCGGTTGACGGCAGCATGCGGTGGGAAACGTCTGGAAAGGACCTTTTACGAATTCGTCCCAAAACCCATGTTCCGCCTGGAGGCCGCGCGCGTTTTCATGGGAGCGTTCCGGCGAATGTTTCCGAAAAGAGAGAGGAATCGACGGAAGTTGAGTGAACGTTTTTAGATGCGGCGCCTTTTAAAGTCGGAAGGCTTATTTTGTTTGACGGAATACTTGAAAAAACGAAATGAAAGGTGTATACTGCCGTTAGAAAAGAATTTTTTAGAAACCTGAATGAATGGAGGATGAGCCATGGACAGACACATGTTTTCCGGTGCGGATATTCTTTTGCCGCGGGAGGGATTTGAAAAATGGGCGGTGGTCGCCTGCGATCAATTTACCTCCGAAAAGAATTATTGGGACGAGGTGGACAGAATCGTCGGTGATGCGCCGTCCACTTTGCGTATTACGCTTCCGGAAATTTATCTTGAAGAGCCGGACGTGGAGGAACGCATTGGGAAGATCAACCGGACGATGGAACAATACGTTTCAACCGGTGTGTTGACCGAACACAAAAACGCGATGGTGTATGTGGAAAGGACGCAAAGTGATGGGAGCATCCGCCATGGAATCGTGGGCGCGATCAATCTCTCCGACTATGATTATCGCAAGGGCAGCCGGGCGCTGATCAGAGCCACCGAACAAACAGTGGTGGAACGCATTCCCCCGAGGGTTCGCATCCGCAAAAACGCTACGCTGGAATTGCCCCATGTGCTCCTCCTTGTAAACGATCCCCAAAAGACCGTGATTGAACCGCTTGAAAAGAAAAAAGGAGAAATGGAAAGCGCCTACAATCTGGATCTGATGCAGAGGGGCGGGCATATCGAAGGATATTTTCTAACTCCTTCCATGATCGAAGAGGTGGAAAAGGCTCTGGAGAAACTTGTAGAGGGCAGAGAGGATCAGTTGCTTTTTGCCGTGGGCGACGGCAACCATTCGCTTGCCACCGCGAAGGAATGCGCTGCTCTGAATCCGTCGCCACTGGCGCAAAGAGCGTTGGTGGAGGTGGTGAATGTGCACGACAAATCCATTGTGTTCGAACCGATCTACAGGGTGCTGTTCGGTGTAGATGAGGAGGAGTTGTGCTCCGCATTCCTTGAAGCGATGGGTGGAGAATATGACGGTGAGGACGGACAGGATTTCGAATATGTGACAGCGGGAGTAACAAGGATCCTTCGTGTAAAGCCTGCCGCCAAACTTCCTGTCGGGACACTGCAGCCCTTTCTTGACGAATATCTGAAGAAGCATAAGAACGCAAGAATCGATTATATCCACGGGGAGGAAGTGGTTTACGACATCTGCTCCAAAAAAGGAACTGCCGGATTCATTTTCAAAGGCATGGAAAAGTCTGAGTTGTTCGAAGCCATCAAAGCAGACGGATCTCTTCCGCGCAAAACCTTTTCCATGGGACACGCACAGGACAAACGGTATTACATGGAAGCGCGGAAAATTCAGTAAAACGATTCTAAGGGCAAAAAACGCCTTGGAATAAATCTTCCGAAACGGCGCCGTGCCTGTGCCGGCACAGCAGTCTCGGTCAAAGAAAGGATGCATGTATCATGAAAAAAAGCCTTCGCATTTTGTCACTGATCCTGACATCGTTGTTTCTTGTATCTATATTCACGGCGTGTTTTGAGGAAAGACTTAGCGGGACATATAAACTTACGTCCTATGTGGGAACGTATGAATATTCAAGTGGCACTCTGGTTTTCAGCGGAGAGGACGTTCGGTATACCATTATCATCGAGAACGTGGGGGAAAAGACATACGTGGGTGAATATGAAATCCACAAAAAATTAGGTACCATTGAGTTCGATTTTGACGATCGAATCTGTCCTTTGGAAGGCGCTTTCAGTTTTTCGCGCGACAAGGACAAGGGTACCATTACCATTGGCGACAGTACCTATACCAAACAGTGAGCCGACAAACAACGTGAACCTGATCGAAGTTCAGGATCTGAGACGTAACGAGAGAAAAAAGGCACGGTCATTTTGTGACCGTGCTTTTTGCCTTATTTGGATTTGCGTTTTCTTGCAGCTTCCGATTTTTTCTTTCTCTTCACACTGGGCTTGTCATACTGCTCTCTTTTTTTGTATTCCGCAAGAACGTTGGAGCGCTGACACTGTCTCTTGAATCTGCGAAGAGCGCTGTCAAGAGTTTCATTCTCTTTTACTCTGATCTCTGCCATTTTCTTTTATCCCTCCCTCCGCACACGCAAGAACATTTCTCATAGCATTTTACATCATCTTTGTAAAATTGTCAATAGATTTCTTGAATATTTTTCCGACCGGATCTACGATGTCAATTGATATGACCCATCTTCCATCAAAAAAAGAAATCCTCCGTATGGTATCGCATTTGGTAGGCA
>CANQNM010000010.1 GCA_947625265.1 uncultured Clostridia bacterium | reverse complement strand
TATGTTATAATACATATTGCAGTTTTAGAGTATTTATTTGCATATATCAGCTGTACCCTTAGCTCAGTTGGATAGAGCAACTGCCTTCTAAGCAGTAGGTCGAGGGTTCGAATCCCCCAGGGCACGCCATAGACGGTGGGATTAGCACAGTTGGTTAGCGCGTCAGGTTGTGGCCCTGAAGGTCGTGGGTTCGAGTCCCATATCTCACCCCAAAAATCGGCAAAACTCTTAGGAGTTTTGCCGATTTTTATTTCTTCACTCTTCACTAAAATTTCCCGCCGGCTTTTGGAAAGCAAGAAGGAATGGTGAAAAGAAAACCGGCAGAAAAAAATACGACGCCGGAACGGATACAGTCGATCTTGTGCGGTTCACCTGTCCAGGGTACAGCCGTTTCTGCTTTCGAATCAGAAACGAACAGACGGTGAACCGTTCATCCCCATCTATGACGGGACGCCAAGCGCGCAAGAAGCACAATCGAAGACGCAAAGTGTATATGGCTTGCTGTGACGTTGATTTTCTGAATATCTGTCATCGCGGATGCAGGGTGGTTCCCTTTCAACAGCAACCCCGCAGGCAAAAAATCGGAGCAGCATCGCGGTCATTGCGGTCATCACAGTCATCGCAGTCATCACGGCCATCACGGCCATCGCGGTCATCACGGTCATCACGGTCATCACGGTCATCGCGGTCATCACGGTCATCTTTCCGAGTTTTCGGTTTTGGGGCACAGTTCCAAACCTGCGATTCACAACCGCCGCCCTGCCCCGTCGGCGTTGAGGTGCGGAACCGGCGTGCTTTCTTCCGTCTGTTCCCGTCCAAAGGCGGAGCGAAGTTCTGTGAACGCCCAAGGAAAGGAAAAAACTATTGGCGCCGCGGCAAGGGTCAGAGAAAGCGCCACTTACGCACGGTCATTCTGAAACGGTATCCGCAGCCCCGGCATGTCACGCTGTGTTTCCCAGGCTTTCTGGGCAATCGCAAAATTGCCTTGCAGTGAGGACACTTTTTGTAAACATGGGTTTTGCGTTCCTTAAAGCGCATGAAAACGCCCGTGCACTCATTCAGAAAGGCCGTCCTCAACTTCAGGTACTTCCGATTTTCAGCCATGCGAAGGTGCACTTTTTTGGAAAGGGCGCGGCAGACCGACAAAACAACCGACGCGACGCCGATGATCCACAGTGCGAACGCCAAAAAGAAGAAAACCTTCGAAAAGGGCACCAACAGTGCGCACACCGTCGAGAGAAGCATGGGAATCAGCGCCAAAAACAGCAGGAATTTTCCGAGTTCGTCCGATCCGTAGCGACCTTCCATAAATTTTCTGAATTTTATCATCCATTTCATGAGTTTTGACAGTTCCTTTCACCGTTTTGCATTTTTCGCATATGCTGATACTACCACGGCAAGATGAATTCAGCATAAACCCGGCGTGTCTTCAAGGAAAAATTTACATGACTGACCTTTGCATTCCTCTCTGTATAAGTTCCCGCGCTTTCTGTCCATACTCCTTTCATCGGAAAACCGATGAAAGGATAGATCAGGAATGTATTTTTCTAAAGTGGAAATATGCGGAGTCAACACTTCCAAACTGAAGACCATTGACGCCGAAGAAAAAGAACGGCTGTTAAAACTGGCTTCCCGCGGCGACATGAACGCAAGGCAGCAACTGATCGACGGCAATCTCCGGCTGGTTCTTTCAATCATTCAACGGTTCGCCGGCAGGGTTGAAAACATGGACGATCTTTTTCAGGTGGGCTGTATCGGACTGATCAAGGCCGTGGACAATTTTAACACGGAACTGGACGTGAAATTTTCCACCTACGCCGTGCCGATGATCATCGGGGAGGTGAGGCGATACCTGAGAGACAACAACTCCATCCGCGTCTCAAGATCCCTGAGGGATTTGGCCTACCGGGCGCTGCAGATAAGGGACCGCCTGTCGGCAAAGATGGAAAAAGAACCTACCGTTGAGGAGATCACGAAAGCGCTCAATGATGAGCGTCCCGAGGAACCTCATGAAAAGGAGGAGGTTGCGACGGCGCTAGACGCGATTGTAGCGCCCATGTCGCTTTTTGAACCCATTTACAACGATTCCGGGTCGGGAGATTCGGTGTTTCTCATGGACCAACTCAGCGATCCCGACGGCACGGATGAGTCATGGCTTGAATCCATCGCCCTGAAAGAGGCCCTTTCCAAACTGGGGGAAAGGGAAAAAAGAATCATTCAGATGCGGTTCTACAAAGGAAAAACCCAGATGGAAATTGCAAGTGAAATCGGCATCTCGCAAGCGCAGGTTTCCAGGCTTGAAAAAAACGCCCTCGAAAAAATCAAAAAATACTTTTAAGGCTTCACCGCATAATTCTTGTCGCGCAGATGCGCAGTCAGATTTTTCGTCAGACGAAGTCAAAAGCGGAGGGAATACTTTGTGTATTGCCGAGCATTTTGGCAAAGTATGGCGGAAAATATGCAAGCAGACGTGCGGCAAAGGCGCAGCCGGGAATTGTGCGGTGGAGCCTTAAGTTTTAAACCGCAGCCGGAACATGTGTCAAAGGATTCCCGCCCTTCCTTCCAATCAACGCCGAAAGTTCGCTTTCTCAAATTTGAAGTTTCCTCAGACGAGGTTTTACGCAAATCCGGCGGAGATTTCCCAAATACACGTTTTTTTTGCAATTTATCTTGAAATCTCCGCCGACATATGTTATAATAGCCCTGCGACAGGGCGAAAGTGTCGATGGGAGGTACTTATGTACGAACAAATTGTTGAGATTCTTGCAAAACAGTTGCAGATTGATCCTTCCAAAATCAATGAGAACACCAATATCGTAGAGGATCTGGGTGCTGATTCTCTGGATATCGTGGAGATTCTCATGGAGTTGGAACAGACTTTCTCGGTGTCGGTGCCCGATGAACAGATTACCAACTTCAGAACGCCTAAAGATATCCTTACATTCATTGTTTCTCAAAAGGACTGAACCTCCGGATCCCCTTCGGTTTCCGGATTTCAGTCCCCGGTTTTCGGTTTCGATACATAGATTCTGCACAACAAATCGACCCGACGTTCGTCGGGTTTTCTCATATTTTGGTACATACATATACACGGAGGTTCTATGGTAGATCTGCTGGAATTGCACAAATATTTTTTGTCATCTCATCTGAAAGCAGGAGGAATCGCGGTGGATTTCACCATGGGCAACGGGCACGACACCCTTTGGCTGTCCCGTGCGGTAGGGCCCCTTGGACACGTTTATGCTTTTGATATCCAACTGCAGGCGCTGAAAAACACCGCCAGACGTCTGCGGGAGGAAAATGCCCCCCGAAACTGCACCCTGATTTTAGACAGCCACAGCAATGTCAAAACATACGTCAAAGAAGAAATCTGCGCCGGGATATTCAATCTGGGTTACCTTCCGGGCGGAAACAAAACCCGCACCACGCTTCGCCCCACCACCCAAAAGGCTGTGACCGACGCAATGGACCTGCTCGCCCGCGGCGGTGGCCTTCTGGTCGCCGTTTATCCGGGACACGAGGAAGGAAGACTGGAAGGAAAAATGCTGGAAGAACTCTTCGCCGGTTACAGCAGGTTCCGTTTCAGCGTTTCCCAATTCCGTCTCGTGAATTCCCCCGACTCGCCCTTCTTTTTTCTCGCTGAACGCTCGGAAAGAATTTGAGTCGGAAATTTCTCGCAAGACGGCAGGGGGGTAAAACAACAGAACAGCGGGTGACGAGCAGCAAACCGACAATGCAAAAGACCGGAAACGGACAGAAAAACACGCCTCCCCGTCCCGTTTGAAGGGATTGGAATGAAAACAGAACGGCGAGAAAAGGAGATTGTACATGAAGGTAAAAATTTTGTTTTTGGACAGGCCCGCCTGCGGGGAGGACCTTGACTATGGCGTACTTTCCGAAATGGGGGAGGTTTTTGATCTGGGCACGGTTCAAAAGGAAGAGCAGCTTTTGAAAATCGCCGCCAATCCTCTCTACCGTGACGCTGAAATTCTTCTGTGCAACAAGGCGCCAGTGACGGCGGAAGTACAGCGCGCCCTGCCGAACCTCCGGTATATCGGCGTTTTTGCCACAGGATATAACAATGTGGACATGCGGGAAGCAAACCGGCGGGATCTTGCCGTTTGCAACGTTCCCGGCTATTCCACCGAGGCTGTGGCGCAGTTGGTGTTCGCCATGATTTTACAGATCGCCTCCAATCTGCGCGCCTATACCGAGGACACCGAGCAGGGTGCGTGGGTACGGTATCCGCTGTTTTCCATGATCACCCATCCGATGGAAGAACTTCAGGGAAAAACGCTGGGAATTCTGGGCTACGGAAACATCGGCAAAAGAGTCGCCGATATCGGCGCGGCTTTCGGAATGAACGTTCAAATCTGCACCCGCACAAAAAAGGAGAACTGCCCCTACCCCTACGTGGACAGGGAAACTCTTCTGAAAAGTTCAGATTACCTGTCACTCAACGCGCCCCTGAACAGCGACACCGCGTCCTTCATAAACAAAGAAAGCATCTCCAAAATGAAGGACGGCGCGGTGCTCATCAACACCGCCAGGGGAGGACTCGTGGATGAAGAAGCGCTGGCCAAAGCTCTGACCGACGGAAAACTTCGCGCCGCTGGTTTGGACGTGCTCCGCGAAGAGCCCATGTCCCCCCACTGTCCCCTTCTGGGGCTGAAAAACTGCTTCATCACTCCACATATCGCCTGGACGCCCAAGGAAACCAGGATCAGGCTTTTGAAGATAGCCGCAGACAATCTTCGTTCCTTTCTTGCGGGAACGCCTCAAAATCGGGTGCACTGAACCATACGGGGAAATTGAACAAACCAAGGAAGTGCACCAAACAGGGAAGCAAACCAAACAAGGAAGCAGACCAAACAAGGAAGGAAACCAAAACAAAAAAACTTACCGGCGCCCCATATGTCGCCGGTTCACTATTTCTGAAACGATTACGGGTTTAAGAAAAGATTGTAAAAAAAGCGAATGTTTCATGCTTTGCGCTTGACAATTCCACAGAAATGGGGTACACTTGTATCGGTTGTTCAGAGGTGCGCCGACACGTCTCCCGAAAGTCAGATCCGCCGGTTGAGAATACCGGACGGTCGCCCGACGGGCCGCGGCAGTTTTCGGAGGCGCCTCAACGTTGTGTTGTTTGGAAAGAATTCAGAATGAACTACATTTTTTTCGACATTGAATGCGCCAACTGTGAGGGAGGTCAGGCGAAGATCTGCTCCTTCGGGTATGTGGTGACCAACGAGGCCTTTGAAGTTCTTGAAAAAGAGGATCTTCTGGTCAATCCCAGAGCGCCCTTCATGCTCACCGGTCACCGGAACCGTCCCTACATCAAACTGGCCTATGACAAGGAAGAATTCAAAAAAGCCCCGGATTTCCCTGGGGTGTACGAAAAAATCCGCGAATTGCTGAACCGCCGCGACAGTTTGATCTTCGGCTACGCCGCCGACAACGACGCAGGCTATCTGAAAAGCGAATTTCAGCGCTACGCGTTGCCCTGCGTGAACTTCTCCTACTACGATCTGCAAAAACTTCTGCGTTTTTCCCTACGAAGCATGCCGAATTTTCCGGATGCGCCGAATTCTCTGAATTCTTCAGACTCTTCCTGTTCTCCGATCCCCATAAAAGAAACGGGAGGCACCCAGATTTCCCTTTCAGACGCCTTGGCGATGTTCTCAAGGGAGGTGCATCAGGACGTACACAAAAGCGATGAGGATGCGTGGATGACGCTGTGCGTTTTGCAGGGGCTGTGTGAAAAAACAGGACTTTCACCTTTGGAACTGATCGAACATCATCCGGTTTGTCAGGGGGAACTCAAAGACGGAAAAGTGCTTGTAAAGATTCCGGAAGGGGAAAGGTTGCTTACGCGGGTGCTGGGAGACAAATCCGACAGAATCTCCCCCAAAAGCGAGAACCGCGTCCTGTATATCCGGTTCATACGTCATGTTCGCCCCTCGGGAGCGGCGTTTTCCCAGTGGCTGAAGGATTTGAGAGTTTGTATCCCTGAAAAATACGCCGAGAGGCACTACCGTGACGCAATGAAACTTATTCAACTGGTCTGCGACTGCGGAGGACGGTACACGGTTGCCGCGGAAAGTTGTCATGTTTTCGTCTCCTTCCCTGTGTACAATGACGACGGAAGCCCGAAAATCTGCGCTGAGATACAGGCCCTTGAGGCTAAAACGCCGGCGCGCCGTCCGATGATCTGTTCCCCCGACCAATTTTTTGCCCTGTGCGGGCTGAAAGACGGAGATTTTGAGAAACTTCCTCTGCCGGACGTCCGCTACCTGCTGGATGAACGCTACGCGCCCAGACCAAAAAATCAGAAGAGTTCGAAGGCTCCCATGAGCGCCCGCGACGGTTCGCCAGGGAGTGTTTTGCCGGAACGCGCGTCCTCGGGACGCATTCCGAAACGAAGAAATAGAAAGCAAAAGGTTTTGAATTCAAAGAAGAACGCCTGAACCGTCGGTGGCCGGCGCAGGAAACGGCGCGTTTTCAGAGTTCAAACAAACACAAAGAATGACGCCCGATTTCTCCCGTGCGCTGCGGCGTGTCTGCCGCAGAATCTTCGGCGCAGTGGCTTCCGATTCCGCATGCGATCAACCCGGCGCGTCCGCTCCGCCGAAACCCGCAAAGCGCCCCGTCTCTTGGTCGTTTGCGGCGCTCCCCGATCCGGCATATCGCCCGGACGGTTTGCTTTTTTGGAAATTCGTTCTTCATTTTTCTCCCGTTTCTTTTGCTCCTGTTTCTTCTTCCGCGCTTATGCTTTTGGAGGCTTGCAGCCAAAAATTCAATCGGTATAAATTCCGTTTGAACCCCGCTTTGCAAAATGTTGCTTCCTGCGTCATATTTCACCGTCAAAAAGGGAACAACAAAAGATACCGCAAGATACAGAAAGGAAAGGAAAAGATATGATCTCTCGCAAGAAATTTTATATTCGTCTGTGCGCGCTGCTTCTCGCCCTTGCCGGCGTGGCGCTCTGCTCCTGTTCCGGGAACCGTTTCAGGGTTTCAAATTCCGACACACCCTCCGATGCGTCCAAGGATCCCGCCAGTTTGTCCGGTAATTCCGCTCTTTCCCCGAACAGCGCTTCCGACGTACCGCCCTCGGGCGCGTCCCAACCCACCCCTCCTGTTTCTGGAAATGGGACAGTTTCAGGTTCCTCTGAAGTTTCTCCCCCTTCTCCGCCCGTGGTTCTCGAAACCGAACAGGTTTCGGCAAAAAACGTGCGGCACATCTTCACGCACTGTCTCATCAACGATCCTTCAAAGGGATGTTCCTACGCGGGCGCCCCGCTGGATGTGGACTGCCTGACGGTGAAAGAGTTCAAAGCGCTCTTAGAGTCGCTGTATAAAAACAATTTCTGCCTGATCAACATCCACGACATGTATGTGGTGGATGAAAACGGAAAAGCGAAACTGGCGGACTATGTTACGGTCAACAAGGGAAAGAAACCTCTGGTGATCTCCATTGACGACGTAACCTACGACCCGCGCAAGAAAGGATCGGGAATGGTGGATCGCCTGGTCATTGAGAACGGGACGATCATGGGGTGCTATGACAACGCCGACGGAACCACCACCCTGACCGACGGAGAGGTGTTCCCCATCATCGAACAGTTTGTAAAGGCTCATCCGGATTTCTCCTGCAACGGCAACAAAGTCACCTTGGCGCTCACAGGTTTCGCGGGCATTCTGGGATACAGAACCGACGAACAGTATGCCGAGGAAGGCATTGATGTGACGGCGGAACGCCAAAAGGCGCAGGTCGTGGTGAACTGGCTGAAAGCCAACGGGTACAATTTCGCCTGCCACAGTTATTCCCACAGCAACTACACCACCTGTTCGCTTGACCGTGTGAACAGGGACATCAATATGTGGAACAGAAACGTCAAACCCCTTATCGGAGAAACCAAGGTTTTCGTCTACCCCTACGGTGCGTTCACCTATCAGGATACCGCCAAACACAACGCGCTGCTTAAAGAGGGCTTCGTGATGTTCTGCGGAACGTCACAACTCAACACTCTCTGGGACGGCAGTCAACCGAAGGAAGGCGGAGGATCCGCCAAGAACACCGGTACCATTTACCTTGAGCGCTTTACCGTCACGGGATTCACCCTGAGAATGTACGCAAGTGAAAAGGTATATTACGACTACTACTACAACTATTTCAATTCGAGCGAAAAAGCGCAGGACTACGTGGATCGCTTCTTTGCCACCGCACGGAACAACTCCCTTGAATACTATGTGCCCGAGGACATCTACGACCACGAAAACAGATACGAAAAAATCAAGTAAAAAGGAGTTTTTCCCCGATGAAATCGCTTCGTGATCTCTACAAAATCGGCAGAGGCCCCTCCAGTTCCCACACCATGGGACCTGAAAAGGCGTGCAAATATTTTATTTCCGAAACGCCCGACGCGGACAGTTATAAAGTCATTCTCTACGGATCACTGGCACTGACCGGAAAAGGCCACCGCACGGATGTCGCAATCTTCGAAACCATGCGCCCTCTGCCCGTCGAGATCATATTCGACACCGAGACGACCGATCTTCCCCACGCCAACACGATGGATTTTTTCGCCTACAAAAACGGATGCCTGATCAAAAAGGACCGCATTCTGTCGGTCGGCGGGGGAGATATCCGCGTGGAAGGACACCCCGAAGCCGAAAAACCGGAGATTTACGCCGAAAGTTCCTTCAAACAAATCGCCGGACTGTGCAAGCAGCGGAACATGCGTCTTTCCGACTATGTTTTCGAAAAGGAGGACGCGGGGATCCGGGAATTCCTATACGACGTATGGCAGATCATGCGGGAGGAAATCAGTGAAGGACTGGCGACCACCGGAATTCTTCCGGGAGAGTTGAAGGTTCGGCGGGTCGCGCAACTTCTCTATAACCGCAGACACATCGACGAACGCCCTGAAACCAGAGAAAGCCGGATCGTCTGCGCCTACGCTTTCGCTGCAAGCGAGCAGAACGCCGACTGCAAAACCATTGTCACCGCGCCCACATGCGGGGCGTGCGCCGTGGTACCGTCGGTTCTGAGGTATATGCAGGAGAAAAAGGGATTCTCTGACGAGGACGTGGTAAAAGCGCTGGCCGTGGGAGGACTCATAGGAAACCTGGTGAAACAAAACGCTTCGATCTCCGGCGCCGAAGCGGGATGTCAGGCCGAGATCGGAACTGCCTGCGCGATGGCGTCAGCGGCTCTGGCGGAACTTTTTGAAATGGGCATCGACCAGATTGAGTATGCCGCCGAACTGTCTCTTGAGCATCATTTGGGCCTGACCTGCGATCCGGTGTGCGGGTTGGTGCAGATCCCCTGCATCGAACGGAACGCCGTGGCGGCAATGCGTGCCATAAACGCCCTGTCACTGGCAAACTTCCTGATGGGCACCCGAAAAATCTCCTTCGACATGGTGGTGAACACCATGTACGAAACGGGGAAGGATCTCAACGCACGCTATAGGGAAACTTCCGAAGGAGGACTGGCGAAACTCTTTTGATTGCGTAAAATTTCATACCGCAGCGACCCTCTGCCCAAGGGGGTCGCTTTGTTTGGGGGAAAGACTTGAATTTATTCTTACCAATTTTGAAAAGGAGTTCAGAATGCCGATTTTACCAATCAGTTCAGGCTACCGATTTTGCCAAGCAGTTCAGGATACCGAAAAATTTTTTTAGATCCCTTCAAACGCGGCGGGCAAATTGCGGCGGCGCTCCCCTATGCGTTCGTTCGCGTTTTCCTTCAAAAATCGCGTAAATTTTCGGGAACGGATCTGCCGCCGTTTGTTTGTGTTGTTTGACAACCCCGCGGCATATGCGCCGTCAAAAAAGCGCGGCTCCGGATAAAAAACTTTCAGCCCAATGTGGGACAAACAAAAAAAGAAAAATCGAAGCAAAAAATTTTTCGGGGAGTCTGACGGAAGAACCGCTTGAAAGAGTTTCCCGGAAAACCTACGTGGGAACTGTTTTGTCACAAAGCAAACCCTTTTAACATTTTAAATTTTATTTTTTTATGAATAGTCAAATTGGGCTTTATTTTTTTTGAAATATCTGTTATAATACATAGAACGTCAGAGACAAAATTTTTCTCTTCTGTCCGCTTTTTGGCGTTGCCGTTCCCGGAAACGGCGCTTTTTGAATTCCGGAACAGACGCCCGGATCCCTGATGCGGCGTTTCTTCAAAGTTTATGAAACAGAGCCCTGAAAAGGAGCGTTCCATGACCCGTGATCAGAAAAATCTGTATCTGCTGCTCTCCTATTCCAACACCGTCGCGTCAAGAATCATTCAATACTTCACCAACGACGACTATACGCACTGTTCCCTTGGTTTTGACAGAGATTGCACGGATATGTACAGTTTCGCAAGGCTTTACCGTCATTTCATCCTCCCGGGAGGATTTGTCAGAGAAGATATCCGCAAGGGCATACTGGGAGACTGTACAGGCGCACCCTGCGCGCTGCTCGGACTTAGGGTAAACGATGAAATTTATGAAAAAGTCAAAAACGACATAGGCGCCCTTTTAAGCGCGAAAAAGCGGCCCTCTTATGACGTTTTGGGCGTGTTCCGCTGCTACAGGGGCAAGGAAAGTGAGGACAGCGGAAAATACTTTTGTTCTCACTTTGCGGCAAAAATTCTCGGACAGTCGGGCGCGATCACGCTGAAAAAGCCGGCGTCGCTCTATCGGCCCGCCGACTTTCTCGGTCACGCGGAATTTGAGGCCTTGTATATCGGCACTGTCGGGGAACTGAGAGATATCATCTTAGAGCAAAAATTTCAACCGACGGCGGGTATGTGACAAAACCCGTATGGAAAAAGGAATAAATGAACAAAAGAAAGGACTCGGTTGTATGAAAATTTTAGTGGTTGTGGATATGCAGAATGATTTTCTGACAGGACCTCTGGGCACTCCGGAAGCGCGTGCGATCATTCCAAAAGTTCTTGAAAAAATCAAAGGGTTTGACGGCATGGTGCTGGCCACCAGAGACACGCACAGGGAAAACTACCTTTCCACTATGGAAGGACAGAATCTGCCGGTAGTACACTGCGTCAAAGGGACAGTCGGCTGGGCATTATACCGGGAAATTGAACGGACGCTGGTAACGCCTCCTGTGGAGAAATGCACCTTCGGAAGCGTGGAATTGGGCCAACTGCTGTCCTCCTACAACAAGATCAAGCCCATCACCGAAGTGACGCTGGTGGGGGTGTGCACCGACATTTGCGTCATCTCCAACGCCCTGCTCATCAAATCGTTTTTGCCGGAAGCGAGAATCGCGGTGGACGCCTCCTGCTGCGCGGGTTCCACGCCTGAAAAGCACCGTCTGGCTCTGGACGCCATGCGCCCCTGCCAGATCGTTATTGAAAACGAGAACTGAGAGCAACCGGTTTCGGCCCTATTTTGAAAAGGGAGGAGCAAACTGAACGTGGACAGGTTCATCCTTCATTCCGACTACAAACCCACAGGCGACCAACCGCAGGCCATAGAAAAACTGTCCGCCGGCGTAAAGGCGGGTATGCGCAATCAGGTTCTTCTGGGCGTAACAGGCTCGGGAAAGACCTTTACAATGGCGAACATCATCGCCAACGTCAACAAACCCACGCTGGTGCTGGCACACAATAAAACGCTCGCGGCGCAACTGTGTGCTGAATTCAGGGAATTTTTCCCCGAAAACGCGGTGGAATATTTTGTTTCGTACTACGATTACTACCAGCCTGAGGCATACATTCCGGGGAAAGATCTTTACATTGAAAAAGATTCGGCGGTGAACGATGAAATTGACAAACTGAGGCACTCTGCCACCTCCTCGCTTTTAGAGCGGCGGGACGTGATCGTCGTTTCCTCGGTCTCCTGCATCTATACGTTGGGAGATCCCGAGGAATACGCCAGTCAGATGCTGGGGCTGCGCGTGGGAATGACGCTGGACAGGGACGAGTTGCTCAAAAGACTTGTCGCCGTCAGATATGAGCGCAACGATATAGAATTCAAAAGAAATAAGTTCAGGGTTCGGGGGGACACTGTTGAAATCTTTCCCTCCGGTTTTGACGACCGGGCATACCGCGTCGAATTTTTCGGAGACGAGATTGACCGAATCACCGAAATCAAACCGCTAACCGGTCAAATCATCCGGGACATGCCCTATGTTCCCATTTTTCCTGCCAGCCACTACGTGACCTCGGAAGAAAAAACTGAGGCCGCCCTTGCCGAGATCAAACGGGAAATGGAAGAGCGTGTGGCGTATTTTAAAAGGGAAGGAAAACTTATCGAAGCGCAGCGCATTGAGCAGCGCACCAACTATGATATGGAAATGCTTCGGGAAATCGGCTTTTGCTCGGGCATTGAAAATTACTCCCGCATTCTTTCCGGCAGAGCGCCCGGTTCCACGCCCTATACTCTTCTGGATTTTTTCCCCAAGGATTTTCTTCTCTTCATCGACGAATCTCATGTAACGGTTCCTCAGGTGCGCGGAATGTCGGGCGGGGATCGGGCCAGAAAACAGAATCTGGTGGAATTCGGTTTTCGTCTGCCTTCGGCTTACGATAACCGTCCCCTTTTTTTTGATGAATTTGAAAAAAAACTCAATCAGGTGATCTATGTTTCCGCAACGCCCTCGGACTACGAGAAACAGCGCGCGGAGCAGATCGCGGAGCAATTGATCCGTCCCACCGGCCTTTTGGATCCGGAAATCGAAGTTCGCCCCATTAAGGGACAGGTGGACGATCTGATCGGAGAGATCCGCATGCGCGCCGAAAAAGGACAGCGGGTGCTGGTCACCACGCTGACCACAAAAATGGCCGAAGATCTCACCGAATATCTCGAAATGAATCTGCTCAAGGTGAAATATATCCACCATCATGTTGAAACCATGGAGAGGCAGGAAATCATCCGTGACCTTCGGCTGGGAGTGTTCGACGTGCTGGTGGGTGTCAACCTCCTACGGGAGGGGCTGGATATTCCCGAAGTTTCGCTTGTGGCTATTCTCGATGCGGACAAACAGGGACTGCTGCGCTCCGAAACCGCGTTGATCCAAACGGTAGGCAGAGCGGCACGAAACGCCGAGGGAAAGGTCATCATGTATGGAGACGAAATCACCGACGCCATGAAAGCGGCTATTTTGGAAACCGAGCGACGGCGGAAAGTGCAGGCCGAATACAATGAAAAGCATGGAATCATTCCCAAAACCATTGAGAAATCGGTAAGAGATCTCATTGAACTGGGCGCGAAACCCGTCGGCGGAAAAGGCGCCGGAAGAGGCAGAGGAAGCGCAAGGGATCAAAAAGAACGTTCCGAAAAACTTGTAGTTCTCAGCAATGACGAGCGTCTGGCTCTGATTGCCCAACTCACGGCTGAAATGCAGACTGCGGCGTCGCTTCTTGAATTTGAAAGGGCGGCGGAACTGCGCGACCGCATCGGGCAGTTGAAAAACGCAGACGGTTGAACTGTCGCCGTTCTCCTTCAAAACCTCTACCCAAAACTCCGCAGAACTACGCTCAGAAGTGCTTAAAAGGCCTCTGAACATCCGCCCGACCAAAGAAGCCGCGAAGTTTTAAAACTAAGGAAATTTGTAGGAAAATCATGCTTTTTTAAAGGGGGCTCCCCGCCGGCAGGCAAGAAAGGAAAACGGCGGAAGTTTTGAAAGTTTCCCAAACGGTGCGGCAGCCTTCGAAGTTGTCCGGCCTTCGAAGTTGTCCGGCCTTCGAAGTTATCCCGTTCAAAAAAGCGTTCTTTGAAGGAAGTATTTCGTATGGAACAAAAATATATAAGCATTCGGGGAGCACGGGTACACAATCTGAAGAACGTGAGCGTAAACATCCCACGCAACAAATTGGTGGTTTTCACCGGGCTTTCCGGCTCCGGAAAATCCTCCCTTGCCTTTGACACGATTTTTGCGGAAGGGCACAGGAGATTCGTGGAGAGTCTTTCCTCCTATGCGAGGATGTTTCTGGGACAGATCGACAAACCGGATGTTGACAGCATCGAGGGGCTGTCTCCCGCCGTTTCCATTGATCAGAAAACCACCAGCCGCAATCCCCGCTCCACCGTAGGCACCGTCACCGAGATTTACGACTATCTGCGTCTGCTCTACGCGCGCGTCGGCATTCCCCACTGCCCCATTTGCGGGAAAGAGATTGTCCGCCGCTCCACCGACAGCATTCTTGATGAGATTATGACCCTTAAAAAGGGCAGCAAATTTCTGGTTTTGGCTCCCATGGTTCTGGACAAGAAAGGAACTCATGAAAAAATTTTCGAGGAGGCCCGAAAAAAAGGCTACGCCAGAGTTCGGGCAGACGGAAACCTTTACGATCTCAATGAAAAAATCAATCTGGACAAAAATCTCCGCCATACGGTGGAAATTGTTATCGACCGTCTGGTCATGCGGGACGGCATTCGTTCAAGACTCACCGATTCAGTGGAGGACGCGCTGGGACTCACGGACGGGGCGCTGACGATCTCTGTCCTGCCGGGAGAAGACGAAGATGGGAAAGAACTCTACTTTTCTCAAAGTTACGCCTGTGAAGAACATGGATTTTCCATGATTGAACTTTCCCCCAGAATGTTTTCCTTCAACAATCCCCTGGGCGCCTGCCCGCGGTGCGGTGGACTTGGCGAACAGACGGTATTCGCACCCGAAAAAATCATCCCCGATCCCTCGCTTTCCTTGAGGGAAGGAGCGGTGGCGGTCAACGGATTCAAGACGATCAACGAAGACACCTACAACGGACCGCTGTACGAGGCTCTGGGCAAGACCTACGGGTTTACCTTTGACACGCCCATCTGCGACTATTCGCCCGAGGCTTACAAGGCGCTGCTCTGGGGTGCGCCGGAAAAGTACAATGTGGCCAGAACCTTTGAGGGAATCACCCGTTACGGACATGTTCGTTTCGAGGGATTGGTCAACATGATCAACCAGCGCTACGAGATGAGCAAGAACGAATATTACGAGCAGTTTATCTCCAGCATTCCCTGCCCCGCCTGCAAAGGCAGACGGCTGAGAGACGAAATTCTCGCAGTGACCGTGGGCGACAAAAGCATCGACGGTTTTTGCGACATGACTGTGGAAAAGGCGCTGGATTTCACCGAGAGCCTTTCTTTCGACGCCGAACGGAAACTGATCGCCGAAAACATCCTGAAAGAAGTGTGCGCAAGGCTGCGGTTTTTAAAAAACGTGGGACTGGAATATCTGACTCTCTCGCGAAAGGCCGGGAGCCTGTCCGGCGGAGAAGCGCAGCGCATTCGCCTTGCCACACAGATCGGTTCAGCGCTCACGGGGGTGCTCTATGTTCTTGACGAACCTTCCATCGGACTGCACCAGAGGGACAACGGCAAACTCATCGCCGCGCTGAAAAACCTGCGGGATGCGGGAAATTCGGTAATCGTCGTGGAACACGACGAGGAAACCATGGCGGAAAGCGACTTCATTGTGGATATCGGCCCAGGCGCCGGCGTCCACGGCGGGGAGATCGTGGCGGCGTGTACCCCAAAAGAACTCCTGAAAAACAGAAATTCGATCACCGCAGCCTACCTTTCTGGAAGAAAGAAAATCCCGGTTCCCTCTTCGCGCAGAACCGGCAACGGAAAATTCCTTAAAGTATTCGGCGCCCGACAGAACAATCTGAAATCAATCGACGTGTCCTTCCCTCTGGGATGCTTTGTCTGCGTCACCGGCGTTTCCGGCTCGGGAAAATCTTCGCTTGTAAACGGCATTCTCTACCCGGCGCTTGCGAAAGAACTCAATGGGGCGTATACCTATCCCGGGAAGTACGAACGCATTGAAGGCATGGAGTATTTGGACAAGGTAATCTGCATCGACCAATCGCCCATCGGCAGAACACCCCGCTCCAACCCGGCCACCTACACCGGACTGTTTTCCCTGATTCGCGACCTTTTTGCGCAAACCCCCGAGGCCAAACGAAGAGCCTACGGACCGGGACGGTTCTCCTTTAATGTCAAGGGCGGCAGATGCGAGGCGTGCGAAGGGGACGGCGTAAAGAAAATCGAGATGCACTTTCTTCCCGACGTCTACGTCAAATGCGATATCTGCAAGGGAAGACGGTACAACGCCGAGACACTGGAGGTGCGCTACAAAGGAAAAAACATCTCCGAAGTGCTGGACATGACCGTTTCGGAAGGCGTCGCGTTTTTCGAGAACCTCCCCAGAATCTCCAGATTCCTTCAAACCATGGAGGAAGTGGGGCTGGGCTATATTCAAATCGGACAGGCGGCCACTACCCTTTCGGGTGGAGAGGCGCAGCGCGTGAAACTGGCCACCGAACTGTCCAAACGGGGAACGGGCAAAACGGTCTATATTCTCGACGAACCAACCACCGGTCTGCATACCGCCGATGTTCAGAAACTTCTCGACATTCTCACGAGACTTACCGACGTCGGCAACACCGTTCTTGTAATCGAACACAATCTGGACGTGATCAAATCCGCGGACTATATCATTGATCTGGGGCCGGAAGGGGGAGAACGGGGCGGTCAGGTAGTTGCCTGCGGCACTCCCGAGGAAGTTTCCTCCTGTCCGGAATCCTTTACGGGACAGTATTTAAAGAAATATTTGACGTTGAAGGAAAATTCCGATGAAAGAACAAAAAAAATTGAGAAAACATCTTGAAATCGTAAAATATCTGTGCTATAATGCCGTCGTGTGACCGGTTGCGCCTGATCTTTACGGTCGAAACACAGAATTTCGGACGCCGCGCGGCGTAAAATCCCCGGGGCACTCCCATCCCTGAACGGTATGCGCGCAAACGAAGGGGTACCGACAGAAGCGCAGACAGACAAACACCGACAGATGCGCAAACGAATGGGTACCGATAGAAACGCAGACAGACAAACACCGACAGATGCGCAAACGAAGAGGTACCGACAGACGCGTAGACAGACAAACACCCATAGATGCGCAAACAAAGGGGTACGACAGACGCGCGGATAGACAAACGCCGACAGGCGCGCGGACAGATTTTGAAAGAACACCGCAGACTCGGCGGTTATATCCCGTCGTTGCCCTGAAAAGAGAAACCGCCCGGTATGACGGGTGTAACGCGAAAAAGAACGCCGTTCAAAACGGATGCATCCGGCAGTCGGCTGCCGATTATACGGTACTGCTCCATAAAGTTCAATAGGTTCGTCAGGATCTGTCCGGCGTACCACAGACCATAAGAAAGGAAAATTCAATGAATACCACCATTCAAATTATCATCGGCGCGCTCCTTTTGGCCGCCGCCCTGTTTCTGATCGTCGCGGTTTTGTTGCAGGAGGGCAAGTCTCACAGGTTGAGCGGCGCGATTGCCGGCGGTGCGGATACGATTTTCGGAAAAACAAAGGGCAAAAAGGTTTCGGATAAATTATCCAAAGTCACCTCCATCGTCGCAGTCGTTTTTGTAATCGTGGTTGTGGTCCTCTCCATTTTCAACCGGGAAGTTGTGCTTCCTTCCACCGGGGTGGACGATCCCATCACCAACGCGCCCACAAGCGTCGCCTCCCCCTCGGAGGACGCGTCGGAAGCGCACTCTGCCACGCCCGCCCAATCCCCCACGCCTGCGCAATCCCCTACACCTGCACAGTCCCCTACGCCCGCTCCCTCGCAGCCTGAAAACGCGTAGGTCTTACATAAGTCACATGCAGTCCAACACAACCGACCGCCTTTCCGGTGATCGGTTGTTTTTATTTCACTCTCCCACGGTACTGAAAGTTCACGCGCGGTATAGGTATACGCGGAATATGCGGAATATGCGGCATACGCGCGGTATATGCGCGTATATGCGCGTATATGCGCGGTATACATGGCATACGCGCGGTATAGGCGGTATACGCGAGATACGCGGCATACACGGTATACGCGAGATATACGCGACATACACGGCATACACGGCATTCCTTGAAACCCGTTTTTCTTAAAAATTTCTCTGTGCACTGCTCTTTTTGGAATTTTTACATATGAAAGATCTCTTTGCCAAAGATCTTCCTCAAAATGAAACAGCAAGCCGGAACTTCTTTCACGCCGACGTTCTCATATACGGAATCCTTTTTTCGCCGCGCGTTCCATGCAAAAATTCTCTATGCCTACACGCGAAAAAAAGCGCACTTTTCGAAAAGATCTTGCAAAAACCCGTGCGCTTGTTTGTGCCTATGCCTATATTTGTGTATTGATTATCTTCCAAAATGTTGGCAGAGTGCTTGTAAAATTCTCTTAAATGTGCTATCATACAGGAAACTCAAACTCTTTTAGAGAAAGGAACGAGTCGTCATGCCTATTAAATTCTCCAAAGCAGAGAAAGTCTTTACACTGACCACTAAAAACACGGCGTATATTTTCAGCATCGCCTGCGATCGCTACTTGGTCCATCAGTTCTACGGAAAGAAGAACGTCCGCTACACGCCCTACAAACCCTACACGGTGTCCTTCTCCCCCTATCGCAAGGAATTGGGGAACACCTGGTCTCCCGACGTTTTCCCCCAGGAATACTCCTTCTTCGGCTATGGAGATTACCGCACCGCCGCGCTGAAACTGCGGGGCGCGGACGGAACGGGCGTTACCGATTTCGTTTACTCCTCTCACCGCCGATTCAACGGTCGGATGCCTGTGGAAGGGCTTCCTTTTGCCGAAGCGGATGAGCACGTTCAAACACTGGAAGTGAAAATGATCGACAGCGTTACCGGCTGCGAATTGCTTCTATACTACACTGTGTTTTATGAGGAAGACGTGATCTCCCGCCACATGATTCTGAAAAACAAGGGGCAAAGCCCTGTAAAAATTGAGAAATGCATGTCCATGACGCTGGATATGCAGGGCTGCGACTACGACCTTGTGACGCTTTACGGCGGCCACTGCGTGGCACGGCGCTATCAGCGCGCACCGCTTCACCACGGTATGCAGAGTATCTGCTCCCGCATAGGAGCTTCCTCGCCCCAATATAACCCCTTTTTCGCCCTCTGCGGCAAGAAAGCCACCGAAGAGCGGGGGGACGTCTACGGGATCAATCTGGTATATTCCGGTTCCTTCCTCGATGAAATCGAAGTGGATCAAACCGATTGCACAAGAATTCAGACAGGACTGGGAGAAGAAAACTTTGGATACACTCTACTGCCAGGCGAGCAGTTCTGCTCTCCTGAGGCAATTCTGACCTACTCCTCCAAAGGCTTCGGACAGATGACCAGAAATCTGCACAATTTTACAAGAAACCGCATTCTTCCCCAAAATTCTTTGAAAAAACCCCATCCGGTGGTGCTCAACACATGGGAAGCCTGCTATTTTAACATCGACGAGGAGAAACTGATTCGTTTCGCCGAGGAATCTGCCAAAACAGGATTTGACATGCTGGTGATGGACGACGGATGGTTTGGAAAACGAAACAACGACCGGGCGGGATTGGGCGACTGGCAGGAAAATCCCGATAAATTCAAACGGGGACTGAAAACTTTCGTCGATTCGGTGAAGGAAAAAGGCGTCAGTTTCGGAATCTGGATCGAACCGGAGATGGTAAACCCCGACTCGGATCTTTACAGAGCGCACCCCGAATGGTGTCTGCGCGTCCCGGGAAGAGAACCGCTGCTGGCAAGAGAACAGTTGGTTCTGGACATGTCCAACCCGGATGTGGTGGAGTTCTTGAAAAATTCTTTCAAAAAGACTTTTGAGAACGTTTCCATAGACTACTTCAAATGGGACATGAACCGTCACATGTGCAACGTGGGTTCTCCCGCACTCCCCCCAGACCGGCAGGACGAGGTACCCTTCCGGTACATGAAAGGCGTGTACGCGCTGTTGAAATGGTTTACGGAAGAATATCCCGATGCGATTATTGAAACCTGCTCGGGCGGCGGCGGCCGGTACGACCTGGGCATGATGCGCTACGGATTCCAAATCTGGACCAGCGACAACACCAATCCCTACAGCCGCACATGGATTCAACGCTCGTCGCTGCTGGCATATCCCGCCGCCACCATGTCCTGTCACGTATCCAATCCCCGGGACGATCTGAAGGCGCTGGACTTCCGGTACAAGGTCGCGTTGGGCGGGATGTTGGGATATGAACTGAACATCCTGAACATGTCCGAACCGATCAAAGCCGAAATGGCGCGCGAGGTGAAGGAATACAAAAGTTTTGAGGAACTTATCCGTTTAGGCGACTACTACAATCTGGTTTCCCCCTTCGAAAACGATTTTTCGGCATACTACTATACCGACAGAAACCGCAAAGAATTTCTCTTCTCCCTTATTGAGAAAAAGGACACCGCGCCGCGCAGCACAAAGCCCCTGAAGATCAAAGAGGCAAAGGCGGACAAGAACTATGTGGATCTGCTCTCGGGAAGCAGGTATACCGGAAAGGAACTGCGCGACGGACTGATTCTGCCTTTGACAGGTGAGGGAAACACAGCCATTCTCATGCACTTTTCCGAGGAGCCGTGAACGTCCCTCGCACCCCGACAGAATATTTGACTCGCAGCGGGTAGCGGAGCAACGGATTCCCATGATATATTTTTCAGAAATTCACTAAAAACACACAGGCCGATAAATCGCGCAAGGAAGAAATTCCCGCGCGGAAGGTAAAAGAAAGGAAGGATCACTATGGCATGGAACAGCGCGGAGTATCAAATGCGCTTTCTTGAAAAACTCGCGTTTAACCGTTTCGGAGGAACCAAAGACGAAGAAAACGCGGCCAATCTTATCCTCTCAGAGTTGAAGGCGCTGGGAGGAGAGGGACACATCGAAGAGTTCACCATCCCCGGCTACACTCTCTCCAAGGCGACCTTTGCGGTCACTGAACCCTTCTACCGTGAGATTACCGTAAACGGCGTGGGTAGAACCGGTTCCACCGACGGACCCATCGAAGCGGAACTGTTCTACGCAGAAGCGGGGGAAGAGGCAAACTTCAAGGGCGCGGAAGGAAAGATTGTACTGATCAATTCCACCGGTCCCTCGGTATATGCCCGGCTGGTTTCCTCGGGCGCTCTGGGCTTCATCGTCTACTCCGGCGCCTACCAGGACGACCCGGAGAAGACCGATCTGGACAGAAGATTTTTGCGCCCCTCGGTCACCGACAAAGCGGGAACCGTCCCTGGCGTGTGCATGAGGACTGCGGACGCCATCGCCATGCTGAAAGACGGCGCGCGGAAGGTTCGCATGGAGGTGACGGGAACAAACGAGGAACACGTGTCAAGGAACGTGGTGGCATTCATTGAAGGAACCGAACATCCCGAAAAAGAGTTTCTCTTCACCGCGCACTACGACTCTACCATATACGGCCTGGGCGCCTGGGACAACGCTTCCGGTTCGGTCAATATTCTCGATTTGTACAGAACCTATCTTGAAACGCCGCCCGCGCACAGCATGCGTTTCATCTGGTGTGGATCGGAGGAACAGGGATTGCTGGGATCCAAAGCCTATGTAGCCGCGCACCCGGAGGAACCGGACAACATCCTCGTGAATCTGAATTTCGATATGACCGGCACCATCGTCGGCAGTCACCGCATCCTCATTACCGCCAATGAAGAACTGAAGTATTTTGTAAAATTCGCGGCAAAAGAAGTGGGATACATCACGAAGATTGCAGAAGACATCCATCACTCCGATTCCTCGCCCTTCGCACACAAAGGCGTGCCCGCCGTTGGATTCATGCGGGACGGGCAGGCAGGCGGACATTCGCGTTTCGATATTCCCTGGCCGCTGTGCGGCGAGCAGTTGGCGGCAGCCACCGATTTTGCAAAGGTTCTCATCTCCCGTATAGATCACGCCCAGGAACTTCCCTTTTCCCGTACGATCAGCCCCGCCATTGCCGAGAAGTTGGAGAACTACATCAATCCCCCGCAAAAATAGTTCCCCGCCTTTGAGCGTTCACGGTTTTCCGTTTTGAAAGCCCCCGCCCTTTGCGACAAAGGGCGAGAGTGCAGCAGGAAATCACCCGGGGATCTTTTCCCCGGGTTCCGTTTCAGAAACTCTCCAAAACCCCAAAAAAGGTTTTTAGGGAGTGTCAACTCTTAAACGGAATGCCGGCGGCGTCTCATAAAAAGTTTATCTTTGGCCCGAGGCCTCCGTTCTTTGCGACGGAGGCCTTTTTGAAGGCCCTCAACAGTTTCTTGCCAAAAGAACCTCAAAAAAATACTTTTTCAAAAGATTCTGGAAAAAGAACTGTTTTTCCGCTTTCCCTTCCCCAGCGCGCTTTTTACGCGCAAAGGAAGAACCAAATTTCCGCAAAACGCCTCAAAAGGACAAAAGCGCCCGTCCCTGCGCCTTTAAAAAGCGCGGCGCTGCCGAAAAGCCGGAAAACAACCTGTTTTTTCGGTCCTCGGCCTTTTTTCGGCGAGCGATCTGCTCTTTATCGCTGTATCTCTGCGCTTTTCAAAAACATATATCATTTTTTCAAAAATATTCCTTTTCTCATTCAGGATAAACTGGGGCATTTTGCAGATAATAGTTTTGCAAGACAAATTTTGCTTTGTTGCGATTGCACAACCGAAAAAACTTAAAAATTGTCGGAAAAGTCTTATCGGATTTTTCCGGAGGAAAGGATAGAAAAATGAAAGCAACAGGAATAGTCAGACGGATCGACGATCTGGGTCGTGTAGTGATCCCCAAGGAAATCCGCCGCACCATGCGCATCAGAGAGGGTGATCCCCTTGAAATATATACCGACAGAGAGGGAGAAGTCATTTTCAAAAAATATTCGCCCATCGGTGAACTCAACGGTTTTGCAGGTCAATATGCCGAAACGCTCTACCGCACGGCAGAACTGCCCGTAGTTGTCTGCGACAGAGACGGAATCATCGCCTGCGCGGGCATTCCCAAAAAAGAATTTCTTGACAAAAGTATTTCCCAGCAATTGGAAGAAATCATGGAAGGCAGAACTCTGAAAAAAAGCGCACCGGGAGAGGAGATTTACCTCACCTCCGATCATAATGGCGACTACCGTGTCTCCGTGGCCATGCCCATCATCGCCGGGGGAGATGTAATCGGAGCGGTCGCGTCCGTTACGGGCGAGGGACACCCCATCTCTCTTTCTCAGGATGTGGAGACAAAACTCATTCTCACCGCCGCCGGATTTCTGGGCAGGCAGTTAGAAGACTAAGCCTATTTTGGTTATAAATTTCCCGAACGAAAAAATTCCGCAAAAAAGCAGGCGCCCTTAGATTTTAAAAAATCGGGGCGCTTGCATCGGTTTAGAGCGTAAAGCGGCGCTGCCGGGGCCGTGCGGTGAGATCCGGCCGCACAAAACCCGGCTTAGTCCTTGACGGTGCGCCCATCTGCGTCTTTTACGTCAAATTGCGCAAACCTCTTATGCAGTATAGCCGGTTTCCACCGTCGTTGACCCGGTCTTTGACCCGGCCGTTGACCCGGTCTTTGACCCGGTCTTTGACCCGTATGATTCAACAAAAAATCTGGCGGCGCGTTTGCGCCGTCAGATTCGTGCGATGATGCCTAAAAAATTATCTTTGGCCGCAGCCGTCCTCCAGTCCTGAACCGGACCGTTTTCCCCGTTTCACTGTTGCGCGGCATTTACGATTACGGCAAAGTCCGCGGGTTTCAGGGAAGCGCCGCCGATAAGGCCACCGTCAATGTTCTCCATGGCAAGCAATCCCTCGGCGTTTTTGGCGTTCATGGATCCGCCATACTGTACGATCATCTGCTTGGCGGCCTGTTTTCCGTATTTATCTGCGATAACCGAACGGATGATCCCACAAACTTCGTCTGCCTGCTCGTTGGTGGCCGTTTTGCCAGTACCGATGGCCCAAACAGGCTCATAGGCGATGATCACATGGGCAAGTTGCTCCTCGGGGACGTCGTAGAGCGCCAGTTTCGTTTGACGGGAAACCACCTCGGCAGTGATGCCGCATTCCCTCTCCCAAAGTTGCTCTCCTACGCAAATGATGGCGGTGAGCCCCGCGTTCAGCGCTGCCTTCGCTCTCTTGTTTACCGTCTCATCGGTTTCCCCAAAATACTGTCTCCTCTCAGAATGTCCCACAATCACATACTGTACGCCGCATTCCTTCAGCATCTCGGCGGACACTTCTCCGGTGTATGCTCCTTTTTCCTCGTAGTGCACGTTTTGGGCGCCCAGTTTGATCATTGTGCCTTTCACCGCCTGTGCCACCGCGGGAATGTCCACGAAGGGTACGCAGATGACCACGTCGCAGCCTCTCTTACCCTTGATCTGCTCATAGATGTTCTTTGCCAATTCCTTCGCGCTGGAAGGAGTCATGTTCATTTTCCAGTTTCCGGCAATCACTTTTCTTCTTTTTCTGACACTCATGTTTATGAACGTTCCTTTCTTGGTTGCTGCTGTCGCCATCGCCGTTTCCACCACGGATTTTGCGCGTATTTCGCCGCATCGGAAATCAAAATGTCGGAAATTTCCGACCCGGGATCCCCTCCCGTGACTTTCGACTGTACTCCGTGTAACATATCGCGGAATCACAGCGCAAAGGGACGAAAATACGTCCCTTCAAAACGCGCGATTTCCCGATGCCTCAACAACCCGTGTCTGCGTTGGCGTCTCATGTTTCGAACCCTGCACTTCGCCCTTTACTGTTCGGCGTTTGGTCTTATCTGTCGTTCAGACAGGCAATGCCCGGGAGATCCAGGCCCTCAAGGAATTCCAGCGACGCACCGCCACCGGTGGAAATGTGGGTGATTTTGTCCGCAAAACCAAACTGTTCGCAAGCAGCGGCCGAGTCACCGCCGCCCACAATGGAAACGCACTGGGAGTCTGCCAGCGCCTGCGCCAGCGCAACCGTACCTTTGGCAAGCGTCGGATTCTCAAAAACGCCCATGGGGCCGTTCCAGACCACGGTCTTGGCAGTCGCGATTTCGGCTGCGAAAAGTTCTCTCGTTTTTTCGCCGATGTCCAGACCCATCTCATTTTCGGGAATCGCATCCACAGACACGTTCTTTATCTCGATTTCGGCATCAATGGGGTTGGGAAAAGCCGGGGCAACCACCGTATCTACCGGCAGAAGCAATTTCACTCCCTTTTCTTCCGCCTTCTTCAGCATATCCTTGCAGTACTCCAACTGCTCTCCCTCATACAGCGAATTTCCAATTCCGCAGCCCTTGGCAGCAAGGAAGGTGTACGCCATGCCGCCGCCGATGATCAGCGTATCCACCTTGGCAAGCAGGTTGTTGATGACCTTCAATTTATCCGAAACCTTCGCGCCTCCGAGAATCGCCACAAAAGGTCTCTGGGGGTTTTCCAGCGCTTTGCCCATCACGCCGATTTCCTTCTCGATAAGATATCCGCAAACGGCGGGCAGATAATCAGCGACACCCGCCGTGGAAGCGTGCGCCCTGTGCGCGGTTCCGAAAGCGTCGTTCACATAGATCTCCGCCATGGAAGCCAGTTCCTTCGCAAAAGCCGGATCGTTCTTCTCCTCCTCCGCGTGGAATCTGACGTTTTCCAGAAGCATCACTTCGCCGCTCTTCAACGCCGCCGCCTTCGCCTTGGCGTCCGCCCCGATGACGTCTGAGGCCATGATCACCTCTTTGCCCAACAGTTCGGAAATTCTCTTCGCCACCGGCAAGAGAGAAAGTTTTTTTACATCCTTCTTCGCCTTTTCAAGCGCCTCCGCGGTGGCCGCCTCCTGTTCCTGTGCAGGGAGCGCTTCGATCTTCGCTTTTTCTTTTTTGTTCAATTTCAGTTTTTCATTGAAAACATTGTGGGGCTTTCCCATATGGGAGCAAAGAATAACGGCCGCGCCGTGATCCGCCAGATATTTGATTGTAGGCATCGCACCCACGATTCTCTTGTCGCTGGTGATCACGCCATCCTTCATGGGGACGTTGAAATCGCAGCGAACCAGACATTTTTTCCCCTTTACGTCAATGTCCTCAATGCTTTTTTTGTTGTACATAGACATATCATTCACCTCGTGTAAGCGTGTAAAGTGTGTAGAATCAAATTTTTCAATTCACAGAGTTATCATACCACGATTTTCCGCCCTTTACAATAGGTTTTTGTTATTTTTTTAGCAAAAAGCAGTTTTTTTTGCTTCCCGACGCCGATTCCCCGTCAGGTTCGGACTCAATCGCCGCCGTAAACCTTCCTCTGAAAATTCAAAAAGCAACCTTTCTGTATTCTCTGACTATATTCACTGAAAAACTCGCCAAATATGCGCTCGGGAACATTTTTATTTTCACCCGTCCGTCGGACGATTGACAAAACGCCTTTCCTGTGGTACAATCCCTTCGGATGAACTGCGGAGTTTCGGACCCCTCCGAAGGGCAGCCCATGACCAAAAAGCAGTCCGTGCCCAACAGACAGTCCGCGTCCGAAAGCCGCCGCGCCCAAAAGGCAGTTCGTGCCCAACAGGCAGTCCGTGCCCAACAGGCAGTCCGCGTCCGAAGACCGCCGCACCCTCCAAACGGAGCGCGGGCGTTCTTCTTTTCGCTCCGCCGTGGGCGTCCACCGCCCGCAAGCGCTTAAAAATGCCTTTTTGCCCGTCGGAAAACCTCCGCAGATATTTACACGAAACACGAATCAATGAAAATGTATGGATGAGAATATGACAGACTACCGTTTGCTTCCGGGCGCGACGCTCGCCTACGCGGGCGACGCCGTTTTTGAAATTTTGGTGCGTCGGCGACTGATCGAGAGTGGAGAAACTCTCCCCGGGAAAATGAGCAAACTCTCTCTTTCCTATGTCAAGGCCACTGCGCAAAGCCAGGCAGTGGACAGACTGACGCCCCATTTGTCCGAAGAGGAACAGGGGATCTACCGCAGGGGGCGCAACGCCCACGGAATTTCCGCACCCAAGAGCGCGCACACCCTCGAATACCGCAGAGCGACAGGATTGGAAGCGCTCTTCGGATGGCTGTGCCTGTCCGGAAAAGTTGAGCGTGCAGGAGAACTTTTTGACATTGCTTTCCCGAAAACAGAGCCTATGCCGAAAAATTTTTCCGATGGTGAAAGTGAAAAAGAAGAAAAAGAGGAACCGTCCGCTTGAAACCGGGAATATGGGGAACACGGAGAATCGGAAGAGCGGGTATAGAATTGCGATTGCAAACATACGTTGTCTCGCAAACGAAAGGGGAAATTTTTTATGTACAGAATCGGCATTGATTTCGGCGGAACGAACATCGCCGTCGGTCTGACCGACGAAAATTTGAAAATTCTTTTTAAGGCCTCGTTGCCCACACTGATGGGAAAAAGGTCGGTGGACGACATGGTCGCCGACATGGCCGCGCTCTGCACGCAACTTGTGCACAGGGCGAACGCCACTTTTGCGGAAGTTCTGTCTATAGGCATCGCAAGCCCGGGTGTGGTCAACTCGGAAACCGGAACCGTGGAATACTATTGCGGCATGGACTTGAAAAACTATCCCATGGCCGACATTCTGTCAGAAAAACTGGGCGGGTTCCGTCCTGTTTATATGGCGAACGACGCCAACGCCGCAGCGCTGGGAGAGGTGCTGGCGGGTGCTGCCAAAGGGGCCAAAACCGCTTTGATGATCACCCTGGGTACGGGTGTGGGGGGCGGAATTGTCATTGACCGGAAAATCTACGAAGGATTCAACTTCGCGGCGGCGGAACTGGGTCACACAGTCATCGAAAAGGACGGGGTGCCCTGTTCCTGCGGCAGAAGAGGCTGCTGGGAAAAATATTCCTCCGCCACGGGACTCATCCGCATGACAAAAGAAAAAATGGAGGAGCGCCGGGACAGCGCTCTCTGGAGCGTCGCTCCCTCCCTTGAGAAGGTAGACGGAAGAACCGCCTATACCGCGGCAAAACAGGGAGACCCCGCAGCAAAAGAAGTGGTGCGCCAATATGAGGACTACCTGGCGGTAGGACTGGCCAACATGGTGAACATCTTTCAGCCGGAGGTACTCTGCATCGGCGGCGGCGTGTGCGGAGAGGGAGACACGCTTTTGAAACCGGTGAATACCCAGGTAATGGCCGAACAATACGCCAAAACCAGCGCCCGCAAAACGAAACTTGTGATCGCATCGCTGGGCAACGACGCGGGAATCGTCGGCGCCGCGGCGCTGGGCGCCAGCCGGTAAAGACAGGAAAATCAGAAGGGCATACAGGGACAAAGATTTGCCAAGTGCCCGATTGCACCCGGCGGCAGAGTTCGAACGCTTGTGGGCGCTTGTGGGCACTCTCGGGACGCTCACCGACCCCAACGGCAGAAAGTTTCGTCGGCACCCCGACAGAGAGAACAGGGAAGCCCGCGCGGTACATCCCCTTGACGGCACTGCCCTTTGGCGGTACCGCCCCTTTGGCACACAACCGCCTTCATGGCGCTTCCCCATTGACGGCGCTTTCCCATTGACGGCGCCTCTCTATTGATGGCACTGCCCCATTGATGGCACTGCCCCTCCGACGGTACAGAATCCCAACGATCGCCCTCCCGAAATTGCAAGACGGCGGCCTGAAATTCCGGGGCGCACCCGCGGTTTTTAAAGAAAGGCATGAAACATTTATGGAACACCGCCCCTATCCCCGATTTACCGTTTCCGCAAAATGCGAGAAATTTCTGAAAAGCGGGCATGTCTGGGTATATGACAACGAAATCAAGGACGCTTCTCCCTGTGAAGACGGGGAAATCGCCGATGTATACTCCGAAAAGGGAAAGTATCTGGGCAGCGGATTTTTCAACAGCCACAGCAAGATCCGCATCCGCATTCTTTCCAAAGACGCCAATTGCCGTTTTGAGGACGGTTCGTTCTTTCTGCGCCGGATCTCCTACGCTGTAGACTACCGCCGCACCGTCATGCCCGGTTCAGACTTTGACTGCTGCCGCCTGATTTTCGGGGAGGCCGACGGCCTTCCGGGGCTCACTGTGGATCGCTACGGAAAAATTCTCGTGGCGCAATGCCTGTGTCTGGGTATGGATCAAAGGAAAGAAGGAATCTACCGAGGGCTTGTGGAAAAACTCTGTTCCATGGGAGAAGAGATCGAAGCGATCTATGAGCGCAACGACGTCACCCTGAGAAAGTCGGAGGGGTTGACCGAATACACCGGTTTTTTTGCGGGGAAAGGCCTGCGCACCGATCTTCCCGGAAAAACGGTCATCACCGAGAACCGGCTGCTCTACGAAGTGGACTACGCCAAAGGACAGAAAACCGGCTTTTTCCTCGACCAAAAATACAACCGTCTGGCCGTAGGACGTATTGCCAAAGACAAGACGGTGCTGGACTGCTTCACCCACACCGGTTCCTTCGCCATGAACGCGGTGCTGGGCGGTGCAAAGAAAGCGACGGCCGTGGACATTTCCTCCGACGCCATCGCGCTTGCCCGGGCAAATGCCGAAAGAAACGGCATAGACCGTATGGAATTCGTCACAGCGGATGTTTTCGATCTGCTGACGGAACTGTACAAAACCGGAAGCCACCCCTATGATTTGATCATCCTCGATCCGCCGGCCTTCACCAAATCGGGCGGCACTGTCAGGCGCGCTTACGCCGGCTATAAAGAAATCAATCTGAAAGCGATGAAACTTCTGCCGCGAGGCGGATATCTCGCCACCTGTTCCTGCTCGCACTTCATGCCCCAGCCTCTTTTTGAAAGAATGCTAGGAGAGGCCTCCGCCGACGCGGGCGTGCAGTTAAAGCAAATCGAAATGCGTCAGCAGGCTCCCGATCATCCGATCCTGCGCGGCGTGCCCGAAACCGACTACCTGAAGTTTTACCTTTTCCAAGTGGTCTGAACCCGGCTTCCTTCAAAATTTTTGGTTGACGCGCCGGTCAGACGGGTTCGGCGTAGAGTGCCGCAGCATCCCTGTAAAAATCTCCGGCGGCAAGAAAACATTTTCTGAAAGGTATTGGAAGATACCCTCCCTTTTTCACGGTTTTATTTTAGGAATCTTTCATAAATTTACAAACAGAACGGCGGGAATTTCCCCGCCGTTCCGCATGTTTTTTAGCCGTTCCGCCTGTTGGGTATACGATTGTCAACCGTGTTTGAAAGATCAGTCCTCATAGAAGGAGACCCAACGGTATGAAAGAGTGGCAAACGCCTCGTCCTCCAGTTTTTCGATATCCAGTTTTGCCTCCTGTGCCTCCACTTTTTCCGTCTCCGGGCGGGTTTTCGGATGTTTGGGGGTAAATACGGTACAGCAGTCCTCAAAGGGGAGGACGGAAGTGTCAAACGTGCCGATTTTTCTTGAAACAGCGATGATCTCCTCCTTGTCCATCCCGATGCAGGGACGGAAAACCGGAAGTGACACAGCGCCGTCCGTGACCGCCAGCGCCTGCATGGTTTGACTGGCCACCTGCCCCAGACTTTCTCCCGTCACCAGCGCCAGCGCTCCGTCGCGTCTGGCGACTCTCTGCGCCAGGCGCATCATAAATCGCCGCAAAAGAAGGGTAAAATATTCCTCCTCGCATTTCTTTACCAGTTCTTCCTGAATGGCGGTAAGGGAAATGACCGCAACCTTCATACTTCCGGTATAAACGCTCACCTCTTTGGCCAGTTCCATCACCTTCTCCTTCGCCTGCACACTGGTATAAGGAAAGGACTCAAAATGCAGCGCTTCCACGATACATCCTCTTTTGGCCATCATATAGCCCGCCACCGGACTGTCAATGCCCCCCGACAGAAGCAGAAGTGCTTTTCCGGCGGAGCCCGTAGGAATTCCTCCGGCGCCCTTTTCGGCGCCTGCG
>CANQNM010000009.1 GCA_947625265.1 uncultured Clostridia bacterium | reverse complement strand
CACACGGCCCGGATGGCGCAGGAGTACCGTTTGGACGGATCGTTGGACATGGGGAAAAGTACGGCGAAGCCCTGTGCGATCTTTGGTCCGGCAACGCACGGACTGATCGCCGCGTCGATGTCGCGCAGCAGTTCCGCTGTTTCATGGCTGATATGCATTCCTTCGCAGAAAACCGGAGTTTCCTGTGCTCTTCCGCCGTCAAGGCAGTACACCACACGGTTGACGAAGTCAAACCGATTGGGAATATCCCTTGCAAGAAGCATCAGTTCCTCAAAATTTACATCGGTCAGGGGGGTGTTTTCGACAGCGTAGAGGCTTGCCATGGTTTTGTAACTCCGGCAATCGCCCTGCACGCCGCCCTAGTTCCACTCTCAGTGTTCCGGCGCTTCTCTCGCGTACAAATTCTTTGATATCTTTGATACGCTCTTCGCTTTGTTTTGGCTCCGCGCCCTCGCAGCAGATCATGCGCACTCCCAGACCCGGTCCCGGGAAGGGCTGCCTTGCGGCGATTTCCTCATCCAGTCCCAGCATCCGGGCGACCTGCCGCACCTCATCTTTGTGCCAGTCCCAGTTGGTCTCGATGACTCTTCCGGCATCCCGAAGTTTTCTGATGATGCCCACATCGTTGTGATGGGTTTTGATTTTGTGGGCGTAGCCCGACACGTCGGGGTTGCCCGATTCGATCAGATCGGGGCGCAGGGTGCCTTGCGCCAGGAATGCGTGATCAAAATCAAGATTCAGTTCCCTTGCGGCGCGGTCGGTGACGCGGAAGAACATTTCTCCAATGATGGCGCGCTTTTTCTCGGGATCGCAGGTTTGTGAGAGCGGTGGGTATTCCTCGCCGTCAATGATAAGGGGCGTGTGGAAAAATTCGTTCTCGGCGTTGATTCGCCGCATGTTGACCAGACCCAATTTTGAAAGGTTTTCGCAAATAAGATCCGATTCGTTTTTCCGCATCATTCCGTGATCTATGTGAATGCCGTATACCTGATCAGGTCCCAGGGCCTTGCAGAGCAGAGCCGCGGTAACCGCTGAATCCACGCCTCCGGATACCAGCACGATTACCTTGCCGTTTTTGCCCACCCGCTCGCGGATCATCCGCACCGATGTTTCGATTCGGTCTTCAAGGGCATAGACTTCTTTTAACGCGCAAATTTTTCGAAGAAAATTTTCAAACATCCGCACGCCATTCTCAGTGAGTTCCACCTCCGGATGAAACTGAACGCCGATCATTTTTTTCTCCGGATTGTATATTCCCGCGATGATTTCCCCGGTTTTTGCCACGCACCGAAACCCCTTGGGAAGTACCGAAACGGCGTCGCCATGGCTCATAAGCACGGTTTCTCTGTCGTTGAGTCCATCAAAAAGAGGACAGTCCCTGTCAATATCCACCTGTATCTGCCCGTATTCTGTCTTTACGTGGGGTCTGACCACGCCGCCGAAGCGGTCGGACATAAGTTGCATTCCATAGCAAATGCCCAGCATCGGCACGCCCAGAGAGAAGATGGCGGGATCATAGTGTGGAGCACCTGCCGCCCATACGCTGGAGGGGCCGCCGCTGAGGATGATTCCCTGATATTCTCGCAGTTCGTCAACGCTTGCGCCCAGAGGTTTGATGTCGGTGTATACGCCCAATTCCCGTACTTTACGGTCAATTACCTTGGTGTATTGTCCTCCGCAGTCAACAATTGCTATTTTTTCCATATATTTTATCTCCGAATTCATTATAAAAAGAACTTTAAACAACCACAATGAAGTATAACACCGAATGAAAACTTTTTCAATATGTCTTCTTACAAAAATCGGACAAACCAAACAGAAATTGATTGGTGTTTTTCTGTGCGATCAATACGTTCATTATAAAACGTTCATTATAAAATTTCGCGCGACGCGATGTTCCGTTGTGAATTCGGTATGAAAAATCCTTTTTTCGGATGTAGAATTCCGGCGCTGGGCCGGAGTTTCATGAAAATCCCGACATCTTTGAAAACCGCACGAAATTCGCGGTGATTCAAAAGGACGGTCACAAATATTTTAATTATTTTTTGTTTTCTCAAGGAGAAACCGGTTGTATGAAAACATTTGATCAAACCAATAAACTGTACAATCACGTATACAAAAACGCAGCCATGGGCATGGGTACTACCGCGCATTTGCTGTCGGGCAAACGCGGAAAAGAAATGGAGGAAAGTCTGAAAAAACAGCAGGCGGAGTACACGGCCATCTGCCGCAGCGCGGAACAGTCCCTGCGGGAAAGAGGCGCGAAGATTAAAGGACTCAGCGCCATCGAAAAATTCCGTACCGATAAGGCGGTTTCAATGAATCTTTTAGGAAACCGTTCGGACAGTCATGTGGCGCAGATGCTGATGACCGGCAGCGCCATGGGCGTGATCAACGCGCAAAAACAACTCAACGAATGCCCGGAAGCCGAGGCAGGAGCCAGAGATCTTATGCAGCGCCTTTCGGATTTTGAGCAGGGCACACTGGAAAAAATGAAGTCTTTTTTGTAAAGTTTCGGGGAAAAACTTTTTTAAAAAGTTTTTCCCCGAATCCCTTTTGAATTTAAAAAAACTTTTTTGACGGTCTTTGATCTTTTCAAGTGGCGCGGTCAAAGGTTTTAGGGACTTTCAGAGAATTTTTTAAAAATTCACCGAACGGGGCGGAATAGAGCCTTCAAATTTCAATTGCTAAAAAATTCTATTTCAAAGAGATAAAAAAGAACACTTGAAATGTTCATTCTTTTCTGCTATACTCGTCCCGAAGTTGTTGAACGCCATGGGTGCGAAAACTGTTCCCGGTAAATTGCAATGGAAAGAGAGGAAAACAACGAAGGTATGGAAAATTGCGGGCAACGCAAAAGAGGGCGAAAAATGAAGATGACCCGAATATCTGCTCTTTTTCTGCTTTTTTGTCTTGTTTTTCTTGTTGCATGCGGCGGGAAAAGAGGCGTTACGGTCGGGAAAGGCAGCGGGGGCCCCTCATCGGAAAATCCTCCCTTGTCCCCGTCGTCCGGTATTTCCGAACCGGAGGACCTTTTGGAGTCCGATCCCGCCCTTCACATTACCGAACTGATGGTGCAGAACCGTCTGTGTGCTGCCAATGACGACGGAAAGTATCTGCCGTGGGTGGAAATTTTCAACCGTTCCTCCGGCGCCGTGAATTTGGAGGAGTACACTCTTTCAAACGGTTCCCTGGCGTATACGCTGCCCCAGGTGCAGTTGAAGGAGGGGGAGTTCTATCTTTTCTTCTTTGAGGGATTGGAAGCGGAAGGAAGGTTGACGCTGAAACACGGCGATCGGGTTACCGAGATCTTAAACTATCTCAATCGCACGCCCGACTGTTCTTTTCTCACCGATAACGGTAGCGAGACGTCCTCGCCGACGCCCGGCTATGCCAATGTGAAGGAAGCAGACAATTTGGTTTTCTCGGAAATTATGCCGTCGAACGATGTGTATCCGCTGGACGGGCAGTTGGGAGCGTTCATAGAGTTCTTTAACGCGGGGGAGAAGCAGATTGATCTGGGAAAACTTTACCTGTCCGACCGTTCGGATGACCTTTACCTCTGCCGCCTGCCCGATGTGACGCTGGAGGCGGGGGAGTATTTGGCACTGCGCTGTGAAGGCGCTCTGCATTTTGCCTTGTCGGCTTTCGGTTCTACGTTGTATATAACAAGGAACGACGGAGTGCTCGCCGCGTCCGCGACCTATCCGGAGGCGCAAAAAAACAGTTCCTACAATTGCGGTACAGGAAAATGGGAAACTCCTTCCCCGGGATACCCCAACACCGATGAAGGGCGCAGTTCTTACGTTTCCTCCCGCAAAGGACTGCTTTTGAACGAACTGATGCCCTCCAATACCAGGTTCTATGCCCGGAACGGTGAATTTTATGACCTGGTGGAACTGAAAAATACCGGGGAAGAATCTCTGCAGCTTTCCGATTACTATATTTCCGACAGCCGTAAAAATCTGACCAAATACCGTCTGCCCGATGTTTCGTTGGCACCGGGGCAGTTCTATGTACTGGTTTGCAGCGGGAAAGGAGGCGCCGAGTGCTCCTTCAAACTTTCAGGCGACGGGGAGTACCTGGTGCTCAGTCGGCAGGGAGAAACGATTCTTGACGCCGTGGATTTTCCCTACGTTCCCACCGACCGCTCCTACGGAAGAAGTAACGGACAGTGGGTGTATTTCTCGTCGCCCAGTATCGGCGCGGAAAACGGAACGGGCTTTCCCCAACTTTCAGAAAATCCGAGGGCGAGTGTTCAAAGCGGATTTTACAGCGCGCCTTTTGAAGTGACGTTTACGGGAGAGGGCGATATTTACTATACCCTCGACGGGAGCCGTCCTACGGTCGCCAGCCGAAAATACGAAGGGGAGCCAATTCCTGTCGATGGAAACATCACGCTGCGCGCATTCTGCGTTGATGGTGAAAAAATTGCAAGCGACGTTGTGACACTGAACTATTTCCTGGATACGCCTGATCTGAAACTTCCTGTCGCGAAACTCAGCGTTCCGGAAGAGGATATGTACGGAGAGGAAGGAATATATACCAACTACGACGAACACTTGGAAGTGGAAGGACACATTGCATTCTATGTGGACGGAAAAGAGGAATTTTCGGAAAACTGTGGGGTAAGAGTTCACGGAAATTACAGCAGACAGTACAAAAAGAAAAGTTATCAACTGAAATTCAGAGCGAAATACGGTTGCTCCAGTTTGAAGTACGACCTTTTTGGCGACGGATCGGTTACTGAATTCAACTCTGTTCTTCTTCGTTCGGGTTCCCAGGATCAGGAGCGGGCGATGATGCGCGATGAGTTGGCCAGCGGCACGGTGCTTGATTACTGTCCCACGGTACTGGCCCAGAACTACCGTCCGATGAATCTGTATATCAACGGAGAATATGTGGGGATATACTATTTCAGGGAAAAAATTGGGCCGGATTTCGTCGCTTCCCACTGGAATGTGTCGCCCGAATCGGTGACGATCATCAACAGTATGGAATGGTTGGAGTGGGGTTCTTCCAGCGCTCAATGGACGGCTCTTTCAAGATTTATCTCTCAAAACGATCTGACTCTTGAGGAGAACTATCGGTATATTTGCGAAAATTTCTGCATTGAAAGCGTCATTGATTACTATATCGCGCTGTGTTGGGCGGACAACCGGGACGGCGGAAACACGCGGATCTGCAAATCGGACGAATATGACGGGGGAAGGTGGTATTTTATCTTCTACGACTCAGATTTGGGTTTTGGAACCTATTATCAAAGTCAAAACCCCTCAAGCGCTGACTTTCTTTACGGAACCTATCAGCCGAACACCGGCTGCCACAATGCGCTGATCTACAAACTCCTGCAAAATTCCACGTTTCGGGATTTGCTGCTCAGGCGTCTGGACGAATTGTGCTCGACAGCCTTCAAAACAGAGACCGTGGAAAAGAGGATTGACGAACTGCGCGACGCCCTCGATCACGACATGCTCTATGTCCCTCAGGGTCACGGCATCAAAAGGGAAAGTTGGAGATCTCAGGCACTGCCCCAACTGATTTCCTATACTTCCGGCAGGGCGGAGAAGTTGAAGAAAGAATTCTCGGATCTTCTGAATCTTTCACAAGACGAGATCAAAAAGTATTTCTCCTAGGATCCGTGGGTTTGCGGCACCTTTTATGTGAGACGTGTTTTGCTCTGTCAGTTTCCTTAGAATCTCCTTTTTAAAACTTATGAAGGTTTTAAGACAACGCCGCACAAATTCGGCGGTGCGGATGCGCCGCCGAATTTTCGTCATATGCTGTGATGCCGGCGGTTTGCCGGCCGTTTTGTCTGGAAGGTTCGTGCAATCTGACTAAAAAACGCAAGCAGATGTGCCGTCAGGGACTGGCGGCGATTCGTGCGGAGACGCCTTCAGGAGTTCTTTTTGAAAAATCCCTTCAATGGATTTGAGGAAAAACTCTAACCGAACGCTGTCTGAACTTTGCCGCTCCCGTGCTGCGGGGGCGGTTTTTGACAAAACGACCAAAAAACAGAGGGAAAAAAATGTTTTTGACTTCATTTCGGAGAAAATAAAAAAAAGAAAATAAAGTCTTTCAAAAAATAAGATTGTGTGCTATAATAAAAAAGAAGATGGTGGATCGGTCTGTATACCCGTATATCCGTATACTTGTATACCCGTATACCTGTATACCTGTATACCTGTATACCTGTATACTTGTATACTTGTATACTTGTATATCGGTACCGATATACCTGCAATACTGAAAAACGGAATATAGAAATGTGAGGCGCGCTTGTATGGTCGATATGCTTTTCGGCGAACTGAGTCTGATTGCGATGAAGGGATGCGAGCAATTCATGGACAGGGTGGATACCTATCTCAAAACCTGGAGAGAGGTGGACCACAGTTTTATTGTCAAGGCGGACTGTCCGAGGTTCGGCAGCGGCGAAGGAAAAGGCATTGTATATGAATCCATGCGGGGACACGACGTGTACATACTGTGCGACGTTTTTAACTATGGCGTCACCTACAAAATGTATGGCAGAGAGATTCCCATGTCCCCGGACGAGCACTTTGCAGATCTGAAAAGGATCATCGGGGCCATCGGCGGGAAAGCCAAGAGAATCACGGTGATTATGCCCATGCTCTATGAGGGCAGGCAGCACAAGAGAAGCGCGCGCGAATCTCTGGACTGTGCCATGATGCTTCAGGAACTGGTGAATCTCGGGGTGTCCAATATGATCACCTTCGACGCGCACGACGCAAGAGTTCAGAACGCCATTCCCCTTCATGGGTTTGACAATGTGCAGCCCACCTATCAGATGATCAAAGCGCTCATTCGCAATGTTCCAAATCTGACCCTGAACGCCGACAATGTGACCATTGTTTCTCCCGATGAAGGAGGTATGCACCGCTGTATGTACTTTTCCTCGGTGCTGAAATTGGATTTGGGCATGTTCTATAAACGGAGAAACTACGCAGTGATCGTTGACGGACGCAACCCCATCGAGGCGCACGAGTATCTGGGAAAACCGGTGGAGGGGAAGGACGTGATCATCGTGGACGACATGATTTCCTCCGGGGATTCTCTCATTGAGATTGCGGAGAAACTGAAGGCGCGGGGAGCGAAGCGGATCTTTGCCTTTACCTCCTTCGGACTCTTTTGCAACGGACTTTCGAGATTTGATAAGGCATATGCCGACGGGGTGATCGACAAGGTGTTCACCACCAACCTGATTTACAGACCCGCGGAACTTCTTGCAAGGGAATGGTATTGCGAAGTCAATATGTGCAAATATGTGGCCATGCTCATAGATTCCCTGCACAAAGACGAGACCATCAGCGCACTGTTGGATCCTGTACAGAAAATCCATGCTTTTGTGGATAAGGCGGTGAGCGACGGACTTCTGAAAATATAGGCCGATCATCGAGGAATACCCTTTTTTGGAATTCCCCAACGCGCAGCCGCGGCATTTTCGGTTCGGAGTATTACAGTGGCTGTCTGATGTCAGACCGATTTCGGGAAGATAAAAAGGAAAACGCAAAAGATTTGAAATTTCCTGTTCCGAAAGGATTTGCTGCAAAAGAGAGAAAACGGTCGAAAACCGGGTGCAACCGGCGTGACGTGGGGCGTTGACGCAATTCAATATCAAACGGATGCTCCGAATGAGGACGTTTAAGGGTGCTCCCTGCTTTCATTTGAAAACGGGAGGCCCTTTTTGTGTTTCGTTTCCCCAGAGAATTCCCCTCTTTCCATGAAAAATCAGATGCAAAACGCTCTGTTTTCGCTTATAATGGTAGTACAGTACAGCGGAAATCGAGAGAGGATGCGTAAATATGGAGATATTGCAGATCGCGGGGGGAAGAATGAAAATTACCTTGTCGGGGGAGGATCTGTCGGAATATGCCATCGACTGCCGGAACATGGACTATGACAGTCCGCAGTCAAGGAAGGCACTGGACGGGATACTGGCGGCGGTAGAGGCCAAAACCGGTCTGAATATGAGGGAAGGACGGCTTTACATACAGTTCTATCCGTCGAGGGACGGCGGATGTGAAATCTTTCTCATGCAGAAAAAGACGGAGGAACAGGCCAGTTTGCCTGTGCTTCCGGCTATTTTGCCCAAGGGAAACTACCTGTGCGCCGTGGAGGCGGGCAGGGAGGAGAAAATGCGGGAACTGTTTTCACGCGCGGGACTGAGAGGAGAATGGTTTTTAGAAAAGGACGGCGGACGTCTGTACCTGTGGTGTACGGCGGAGGAAAACAGTTTACTGTTGCTGGAGGAGTTCGGGTTTCGGGCTGAGGCCATGGTGGGCATTTATCTTTCGGAGCATTTTGTTTCACTTGGCCGATGCGGGGATACGGGAAACACAGAGAACATGGGAAGCGTTGAAGATGCCGGAAACCCCGGAAATTCCTGAAACGCCGGAAATTCCTGAAACTGCCGGAAAGGCGAAGATCCTTTCTTTAGAACGCGGGAAACGGTTTGTACAGTTCGGGGCGAAATCACTGTTGCTTGGTTTTCGAAAGGCATCCTGACGTCACGGCCGTTCGGGGGAATTGTTGGGAGCGCGTTCGTCCTAAAAAATGCATCTTTGAGGGCGCTGGGCACAGGGCGCAGGCAGTGCGCTTTTCACACTGACGGTTCCGGGACGCCTTCCTTTCCGACGTAAACCGCAAACCTCAAACGGAGCGAAATTTCACCCATTCAGAAAGGACGGTTATAAAAATGGATTTTAAAGAACTGGAAGACGCCTGTCGGCGGTGCAGGAAGTGCGGATTGGGCGAAACACGCAAAAACACGGTTTTGGAGCGCGGTTCCAGGAGCGCACGGTTGATGTTCGTGGGAGAGGCGCCGGGAGAGACAGAGGACAACACAGGCATTCCTTTCGTGGGCGCTGCGGGACAGTTGTTCGACAAATATCTTGAGGCCGTGGGGATTGACAGAGAGGAGATTTATGTGTGCAACATTCTCAAATGCAGACCGCCCCATAACCGTGACCCTTTGCCCGAGGAACAGGAGGCATGTATGGAATATTTGCGGGAGCAGGTGCGTTTGGTGCGCCCAAGGATCATCGTATGCCTTGGCCGCATTGCCGCGATGAGACTGATTTCTCCCGATTTTAAAATCACAAGGGAGCACGGAAAATTCTTTAAAAGGGGAAATTTTTTGATGTGCGCGGTGTACCATCCTTCGGCACTTTTGAGAGATCCTTCAAAGAAGGAAGAGTCTTTGCGAGACATGCTTGCTATCGCTGCCGAATATGAAAAACTAAAAACCGAAGGGGATACGGCAGGGGCACGTGAGAACCTTTAAAGAAAGAACGCCTATTTTGGGGCAGAACGGATAGTAAAGGGAAAACAAAAAATAGCGGCCGCAGAGCGCTTTGACAGCGTTTTGCGGCCGCGATGTTATAGGTTACGGTTTGAAGGGCAGTTTTTTGTTGGATGTGCCGAATCGGCGGCGCATGAACTTTTTAGAGTTCTAAGGTTTTCCTATGGCGGAGAATTTTTGGGGAGTGCTGTTTTTCGGACCTTTTCTTCTCCTTTTTCTCACGGCGGAATCAATGAGTGATCCCGGCAGGATCCCCGCGCAGATGCCCAGCGCCGTGCATATGGGATCGTTTTTGGTGAGATATCCTACAAGCATTCCCACAAGGGTACCGATGGCCATAAACAGCGCGAGGAAGGAGATGCACGGCCTGTGTTTTTCGTAGCGCACCAATCCCTTCGATTCAAAAACCCGTTCAAAACCTGCTCGTTCAAGAATGCGGACGGCGGAAAGATCGCGGGTAAGCCACGTAGTTACCCGATCCAGACTCCTGTCCTGGGAGAAAGCCCATTTCCAAAGCCCCTTCAGGGCCTGCGCCGCATAGCGCTCCTGATTTTCGGGATGATAGAGAGTCAAATTGATCTCTGTCTCTCGATCTGCGGGAGCGTCACAAAACTGGGCGAAGCCAAGAGGCTCTTTCTTTTTTCTAAGGTAAATAAACCACAGCGCGTGGGGGAGGCGCGAATTCTCTCCGGTTTTGCAGGCGGCGATTGCGTGCTCGGTCTGTGCCTTTTTGATGGGATCCGAGGTTATACGCGCCTCTTTTTCCAATTCTTCCAGAGTTCTCGGGACAATGGAAAGTTGAAAGGTATGTATCCGGTTTTTGGTTTTCATTTCAGACCGTCCTTTCGGCACTTGAGAGAAATTGAAGAATTTCCGCGGGGCTGTCTACCGTTTTTTTGGCCCCCGCCAATAGCAGCTGTTGCTTTGTTCTGTATCCCCAAGTCACTGACAGACAGGGAATTCCCGCGTTTTGTGCAGTGAGAATGTCCACATCCGAGTCTCCCACATACAGGGCCTGTCTGAGTGGGATCTTCAGGACGTCTGCCGTATGGAAAACCATGTCCGGAGCTGGTTTGCGGGGAATATTTGCTTTTTCACCCAGCACCGCGTGAAAGAGGGGCGGAAGAAGGGAGGAGCAGAGACTGCGCACGGCGCTGTCTTTTTTGTTTGAAATCACTGCCAGAATGTATCCTTCTCTGTGCAGTTCATCCAACAGCTGCGGAATGCCGGGGTAGGGCAGAGTCGTATCGGCGGCATGCAGGACATAGTGTTCCCTGAACGCTTCTTTCAGATTCCGAAATTTTTCTTCCGAACAGTATTCCGGCGCGCTTTGTCGCAGCAATCTGTCGATCCCGTTGCCGATAAACCCTCGGATTTCCTCTACGCTGCGTGGGGGAAAACCTTCTTTTCGCAGCGCGTGGTTTACAGAACCTGCGAGATCCTCAAGAGTATTCAACAACGTTCCGTCAAGATCAAAAATCACAAGGGACCGTCTCACAGGCGCGGCCGCTCCTTTCTGAATTTTCAAAGGGTTTGCGCGCTGCGCGGCTTTCGGACGTCCGAAATTCATGCCTTCATGAAGGGAAAAGGACGCTCCGTATTCCATCAAATAAAACGCGCTCTCGAATTCTTTTTTCTTCGCTTTATTATTGTAGCATGTTTTTTTTGTTTTGTAAACAGGAGAAAGAACAAGCGGACAAAGTTTTTACGCAAAGAAAAGATGCGGAAGGCAGAAACACAATCCGCATCTTTTCCAAGTAAATATATTGAACCCGTTCAGGCCGCTTCGTTTTCGTTGTTTGCAGGAGATGTGGGTGTGTCTGTCGGCATTTCCGGCGACGCCGGGGAAGGCGATACCGGAGAAGGTATCGGAGAGAGCGTGGGTGAAAGAGTCGGGCTTTTTTCCGGCGAAACAATCGGCGAGGGCGAGGGGGAATTGGTATCTTTGGGTGACGACTGGGTATTTGTGGTATCGTCACCGCAGGCAACAAAAGCGCACAGAATTGCCAGAAGAAGTCCCCAGATCAAAATTTTTTTCATGGTTTCCTCCGTTTTCTACAATTTATGAATGATTTTACATCATTCACCAATGAAAGTATGCCCGATCCCTCAAAAAACTTGCGGTGAAAGCAAATATTTCGGCAAAGAAATTTCTGGATAGAAACACGGTTGAAAAGAATGGATTTCAAAGATTTTTGATTTGTTTAAAAAAGAAAGACCGCAAAGGTTGGACTTTGCCCAGCCTAAAGACAAACCCGCTTTTTAGACGCGAAGAAAGTATTTGCCTCTTTTTTCAAAAGTTTTTGAAGATTTTTAGGGGACTTTTCCTAAAAGTCCCTTAAATGGGGTGCGGGGCAAAGCCCCGCATAAGACTTTGTCTTCACTTTGCGCAAAGGTTGGACTTTGCCTATTGCGCGTTGAGTATTTCTTTGATCCAGCGCCCGGGGATCGGTTCTTCGTCTGGAAAGCGGAATATACGGGTTCCTTTTACTCGGAAAATTTTTGAAGCAAGTTCCCGGTTTCCTGTTTTGTTCAGATTTTTTGGGGAAAAGTTTTTCTGTAACGCTCAAAATTTTTGAATTTGCGTTTGAAAAAGCAAAACCTCAAAATCGGACGGACAAACTAAGATTGGGGTGAAACGAGGGGAAAAGGTTATATTCTCGCTACGCCGCTTGCTCTTGCTGCTTCAGTCACGGCTTTTGCGACAGCCGGGACGACCCGTCGGTCAAAAACATCAGGCAGAATGTAGGTTTCGCACAGTTCGTCTTCCGTGACGATTCCGGCAAGCGCCTTCGCTGCCGCGATCTTCATCTCCTCGTTGATGTCGGAGGCTCTGCAATCCAGCGCGCCTCTGAACACTCCCGGAAAGGCGAGAAGGTTGTTGATCTGGTTGGGAAAATCGCTTCTTCCCGTGCCCACGATCCGGGCGCCCGCCTTTTTTGCCTCTTCCGGCATGATTTCTGGGGTGGGATTGGCCATGGCAAAAATGATGGGATCGGAGTTCATGCTCCGCACCATTTCCTCGGTAAGCAGACCGGGCTTGGAAACGCCCAGGAAGACGTCTGCTCCCTTTATGACGTCCCGAAGACTGCCCGTTTCAAGGTTGGGATTGGATTCTCTTGCCAACAGTGCGTGTTCGCGGTTGACGTGCACCATATCGGGTACCAGCGCGCCGTTTCGATCCACAAAAATCAGATTTTTCACCCCGAATTTCATGAAAAGCCGCCCAATGGCCGTGCCGGCCGCGCCCGCTCCGTTGACGACCACTTTGATGTTCTCCACCTTTTTTTCAACGATCTTAAGAGAATTCATCAATGCCGCGGTAGCGATGATTGCAGTGCCATGCTGGTCGTCATGGAAAATAGGAATGTCGGAGATTTCTTTCAGTTTCCGCTCGATTTCAAAGCACCTGGGCGCCGAGATATCCTCAAGGTTTACGCCTCCGAATGAACCAAGCAGCAGTGACACCGTGTGAACAAACTCATCGGGATCCTTTGTGCGCAGACAGAGGGGCACAGCGTCCACATTTCCGAATTCTTTGAAAAGCAGGCACTTTCCCTCCATCACCGGCATGCCCGCCTCGGGTCCGATGTCCCCCAATCCCAGCACTGCTGTCCCGTCGGTGATCACAGCCACGGTGTTCTGCCGTCCGGTGAGCGTATAGGACTTGTTCGGATCCCGTTGAATTTCAAGGCATGGCCTGGCAACGCCGGGCGTATACGCCAAGGACAAATCCTCTCTGTTTTCCACCTTGATCTTCGGTTCCACCGACAACTTTCCCTTCCACTGTTCATGAGCTTTGAGCGCCCGTTCCTCTATGTTGGTCATCTTTTTACCAAACCCTCCTTTGAAGGCGTCCTTTCTATGAAACGCCGCCCTTTTTATCCGAAGACGTCAGAAATGTTTAAGCGGTCAAAAACCGGGTTTTTGATATGCGGCGGCGAATCCATATTTTTCATCTTATCGTTTTTGGTCGATCAAATTTTATTTTAACACATTTTACTCTAAAAAACAAGTTTTTCAACGACTATTTTTGATTTGGACGCAAAAAATAAAATCGACATTTTGAGACAGACTGCAAGGGCTGACAGGTGCGACAGACCGATTGTCTACCGTCGATCCGTCGATCTATGGATACGGGATTTGGATTTTGGCGTCAAAAACGCCTGGACTTAAATTCTTGGTCGCCAAAAACCGTATGAAACTCTCGGCTATTCGAAAAGGAACGGTCGAAAATATAAAAAATTTCCGGGAAAAGGTCTTCCCGGCAAAACAGAGTCTGAGAATCGGGCGTGACGCACGTGTTACCGATTTTCTGACTGAAAGTTGAGAGAAGAGAAAGGAAGTTTTCGCTTGCGCGAAAGTTTTGAGCATGAATATGAAAATAAAATGCATGAAAGTTGTGGGACTGATCCTTGCCCTTTCGCTTGTGACCTGCTTCCGATTTCCCGCCGTGGCCGGGCAGACAGCCGGGCAGACAGCCGGGCAAAATGACGCCGCGGCATACGGCGCCGGGCGACCGACCGTGGGGCAAACAGCCTATAACTGGTATTTTAAAAAGAACGACAATCATGAACAACCGCAACTGGACAAGAATCTTGAGTTCATCAAGGATTACGACTGCTACTATCTGAACAGCGGCACCAAAGAAAAGGTCATTTATCTGACTTTTGATGTTGGGTATGAAAACGGAAACACTGGAAAGATTCTTGACGCTTTGAAAAAACATGGAGCGACGGGTGCGTTTTTCATTCTGGACAATGTCATAAAGCGCTGTCCGGAACTGATTTTGCGCATGAAGGATGAAGGGCATCTGCTGTGTAATCACACGGCAAAGCACCCCGACATGTCGGCCATCACGGACAAAGCGCTTTTTGAAAAACAACTTTCGGATTTGGAAAAATCTTATACCGAACTTACCGGCGAAGAACTTTCCAAATTCTACCGTCCTCCACAGGGAAGGTTTTCTGAACAGAATCTGAAATTTGCACAGGAATTGGGGTATAAGACGGTTTTCTGGAGTTTTGCCTACGCGGATTGGGACAATGCAAAGCAACCTGATCCCGCGCAATCGCTTCAGAAAATTTTGAATCACACGCACCCCGGAATGGTGATTCTTTTGCATCCTACGTCCTCTACAAACGCCGCAATTATGGATGAACTTTTAACGGCCTGGGAGAAAGAGGGATACCGTTTCGGCAGTTTGAAGGAACTTTGCCGGTGATGACGATGAAAAGAGTAAAGAAAGTGACAAAAGGGTTGCTTTCGGCAATTCTGGCATTTTTGCTCACGATGGGTTTTTCTGTCGCCGTCTTTGCGGACGGGCGGACCTGTTATGTAAATGATGAGGAAAACCATGTCTACGCCTGCGGGCAGACGGCGGGAAAACGAATTGCCCTGACTTTTGATGACGGTCCGCATCCCAAATACACCGATCAGATTTTGGATGTATTGGGGCGCTACGGCGTCAAGGCCACCTTCTTTGTGGTGGGTCAAAATGCCGTATACTATCCCAAACCTCTTGAACGGACTATTTCGGAGGGGCATAGCGTGGGAGGACACACTTTTTCCCACGCCCATGTGAAATCCATGTCCGGACAGCAGTTGAGAAGCGAATTTGAAAAAACAGAGAAGACTCTTGAGGGGTTCGGCGTGCACCCAGGGCTGTTTCGGCCGCCGGAGGGCGTGTGCGACCGAAAAGTGATCGACATTTCAAGGGAATATCAGTGCGACGTCATTCTTTGGACCATTGATACGGGCGACTGGCGGAGCCCGTCAAAGGAGCATATCGTCTCCTCGGTTTTGGAGCATATCCGCGGGGGAGAGATCATCCTTATGCACGACTATGTGTCGGGAAAGAGCAACACGCCGGCTGCTCTTGAAGTGATCCTTCCACAACTTTTAAAGGACGGATATGAATTTGTTACGGTGGAAGAATTGATTGGCAGAACGAAGTGAATGCAAAAGCCCCGTCAAAGGAAATTTTTTATCCCCGCCGATCTTTCAAAACTTCTTCGCAGTTTCCAAAAGAAAGGAGTTCGAAAGGAGTTTTAGAAAGGGATTTGCGGAAGAATTCATAAAAGATTTTTCCGACAAAATGAAGGGGATATGTAAGACACGGCAAAGACAAAAAAATACGGTCGAAAACCGACATCCGGACGGGATTTTCCCGTCCGGATGTTTTTCGGATATCTTCGTATTTTCGTTTATATATCTGGTCTGTCTGGTTGTGTTCTAAATGCCCGCGAGGACAATATCCAGTTCTCCTTCTTTCATGGTGTCCTTGACGTTGAGGTTGTTGGGCGCGTATTTGGCCATGGTATTGGTGAAGAGTTCGAAACACTTGTATTTGTCGGTTTCCTGTGTAGGCAGGTGCTGAATCTCGTGGTAGGCCTTCTTTACGTTGTCCCAGCCGATGGTTTCGGCATAGGAAACAAAGATGTAAAGCAGCCTGTCGAGGTTAAAGCCGGTGGAGGAAGTCATTACTGGAATCTTGTTCCACATATCCTTGATGTGTGCCCCGTCAAAACAGTCCTTGTAAGAGTACCCGGAGGTAGCGGCACGGGCGTCTACGTCGCTGTTTTTGTAAAGCACGTAAGCTACTTTCATGTTGGTGCAGAATTCCGCGTGGAATTTCCAGCCCCTATAGGCGTCAAACATGTGTCCCATTTCGTGCAGCAGACAGAAATTCCAGTCGTTTATACCCAGATCGTCCCTCAAAACCGCCTTGCCCAAATCCTGAATGGCCGAGGTAAGATCAAAAGAGATGACGTTCCAGTTGGGATAGATGTACCCGAAATAGGGCTCGCTTCTGTAAACGCGGGCGATGATGGAATCCCATACCAGGTAGTCGGTGAGTTCATAGTAGGTTTCATAAGCGATCTGCAGATCGTTTGCGAGTTTTGCCTGGCGTTCATAACTCATATCTCCGCGGACTTTGACCTTATCATTGATGCGGAGAATAACGTTTCCTTTTTCACTGATTGTCTGGTGGAAGCAGGAAGTACCTTCAGAAATCAAATTCATTTTGAAATCCTTCTGAGCGGTCGCATCGGGCGCCATTGAACCCTCTGGTTTGTCGCTGTCAACGATGATGTACCTCTTGTTGCTCACGTTGCGTAAGGAAACCGTCCCGTCTTCATGCTCCTCAATGTTCCAGTTGTAACTCATGTTGTTGTCGGTGGAATCTTTGACCGAAAGGGAATTGTTGAGGCAATAGACGGATTTTGAAACCGAGTCGCCGCAATAGAGAATATAGCGCACGCCGGCTCTGCCGGTCTTATCGGTTCCGGCGTTCTGGAAGGAGACAAGAAACTCTGTGTTTTCAGAAGTTTCAGCGGAAACAAGGGTCAGTTTGCCGTCCGCGGTGTATGCCAGTTTTCTGCCGTCGGCAAGCGCGAATTCGTACAGCCCTACATGGATCACATCCAGATCGTCCTCGGTCTTGGTGGCGGTGTTATTTTTTTTCTTTTCCAGCGGATCCACGGGAGTGGGAGTAGGGGTGGGCGTCGATGTTCCCTTCGATTCCGACGAGGTGCCGGCATTCTCGTCCGGAGTTTCGACGGAAGGTGAGGAGGCAGGTTCTTTTTTATTTGTGTTTGTGGCGGTTTCTTTTGAACCGGCGCAGGAAAGCAAGGAAGAAAGCATCAAAAGACACAGTATACAGGCAAGAATTTTTTTCATGGCGGGATCCTTTCATTTATACGGTATTGGATTTAACCTGAAACAGTATAGCATGTTTTTGACAGTTTGTCAAAGGTCAAATTGGCCGAATGCCCGGACAGACGAAACGTTTCAAAAATTTCCTGCGCAAATGCGCATAAAATTGGAATCTGTCGGTTGGATAAACGGCAAAACCTTTGAGGAGTATAGGAACGGTTAAAAGAGTCTGTCGATAGTTCATAGTGGATCGGGACGGTGAACGGAAAGTTTCAAAAACAATATTTCGGTTTTATGAGAACGGCAGATCGGTAACTTTTTATAAAATGCGTCATTTTCAACGCGCGCCTTGCGTGAATGCTTATGTACGGCAGAAAGCGCGGCAAACAAAACCGATAGAACGGTCGTCCACGCTGCGGGCGCTATGTGAAGTCTGAAAAACAGGGCAAAAAAAGAAAAACGACGAAAGGGCGTTTACGGAAATCGGCCGCCGGAGGTTTAACCGGCGGCCGACGCTAAAAAAACAAAGAGCGGAGCAGGGCACAAAAGGATCAGGTATTTTTGGATGTTTGGTCCTTTGTGTTTTCGAATTTGTATTTGTCGCTTTTCAGAAAACAGGCGAGCACAATGGGGGAAAGGTTGTAGATCAGGAAAGAAAGAGCGCGGGTGACGCTGACACAGCGCACGCCCTTGCTTACTTCCTCCAGAACCGAAAAGGGAGGAAATTCGAAGACCAGACTGCACACAGCAAGCGTTGCCATCAGTCCCGGAAAGACGAAAAGAGGAATTTTGTTTCGGATTTTTCCCTCGGCGATAAAAAAGACAATAAACGCATTGCCGAGGGATGCCGCCATGAAGACCGCGGAGGAGATGTAGAAGTCGAAGGACAATTCGCGATTCAGGAGCGTCACCGTGCCGAAGCGCAGGAACTGGCAAACCAAGAGCGAGAGATGGGGAAGATTGAGGCAGTGCATTTTCTGTCCCACAGGCAAAAGAAAAATCAGGGACATTCCCACAGAGGCGGCCAGAAGCGCAAAATCAAAAAAGAAGGAGAAAAGAGACACGCCATTGCGCAGGGTGAGATTCAGAAAAGCAAAAGGAAGCAAACACAACCCGTTCGCAAAAAGGAGAGTGCGCAGCGGGCGATCGTTGGGAATGTACAGTTCTTCGTGCATAGTGGGTTCCTTTCCTTTGAAGCGAAGAAGATTCGGGGCGCCGTCTGTTTGCAGAGGACGCGACCAAGGCGCAATCCGATCCGACGCATTTCTTCTGCCGTGCCGCGCGTACCGCGCGGAATTCTTTCATGCCGTGCAGATTTGCCCAAGGAAAGCAGGAGCGCGGCAGATCGGCGGGATGCGCACACGGAAGGGAAGAGCGCTGCCGCGGGTTTGGGGTTTTCTTGTGGGAAATTTGTTGAACATATCCGTCGGCGTTCCTTCTGCGTGTTCGGCGGCGTGCGTCTTCGGGTTCGGGCGGGCCTTTTAGGGAGCAACTTTGATATTCACAGAATATTTAGGGTTTCGGGCGTCGAACGTTTCTAGTGTCAGAAATTTTATTCATTTTGGGGACTGGGGTTACAGTTGTACCGCACAGTCAGGAAGAGATTCTCTTCTCGGCCGTCGGTTCCAGCATCTGCCGGGAGATATACGGAGAAATTTTCAGACCATCCTTCCGGTTTTGAAGGAGCGTCGGTTTGAAGAATCAGGGATTTCGAACAGCCGTAAAAAGGCGAGAAACCGTCGGGAGCGTCCACCGTGACAATGTCCTTGGAGAGAAAGACAGAGGAGAGCGAGGTGCAGTTTGTAAAAGCAAAACCACTGAGCATGTCCAGCGGGACGTCGATTTTCAGTGTTGTCAGCGCCGTGCACTCGGTAAAGGCGTGGCTGCCGATGATTCTGAGACTTTTGGGAAAGGAGACGCTTTCAAGCGAGAAACAACTGTCAAAGCAATTGGAACCGATTTCGGTCAATCCCTCCGGAAGATCCAGACGTTTTAGGGAAGTGCAAAGGTTCATGGCCGAATGACCGAGCACCGTAAGAGTTTCCGGGAGGGTGATTTTTTCAAGGGAGGAACAACCGTCAAAGAAACTTTCAGGAAGTTCGGTGATGTTTTCGGGCAGGCTTACCGCAGAAAGGGCAGGGCAGGAGAGAAAAAACCCCGCGCCAAGAAAATCACAGGAAGGGGGAAGAGCGGCGCTGACAAGGGAAGGACATCCGGCAAAGGCGTATCCGTTGAGTTCGCTCACTCCCTCTTCAATGAAGACATAGCGGAGATTTTCATTCTCCAGAAAAGCGTTTACGGAAATGCCGCCTACTTCCCGGCCGTCCGGAGTATGGGCGGAGATGTAAAGAAAAGATCCTTTGAACGATCCAGCGCCCGAAACTAGAAGTTTTCCGTCGAATTCCTCATAGTCCAGTCCGGACGATGCTTTTGGGCGGAAACTTTCGCTGTAGGTACAGCCCGGTTCGGTGCAGAACCGCACAAGTTCCCCTTTCTGTTTGTAGGTGGGCGCGGTTACCGTTTGCCACACGCCCATGGAGTGTCCCTTGGGTTCCGTTGGCCCCTTTGCGCAGGCAGAGAACAGGGGGAAAAGAAACAGTAAAAGCAGAATTGAGACAGCGACGCGTTTCGTTTTCATGGTAAACCCCTTCCGTTGCCTTGGATTACAGATATTCTATCACCTTTTCGGAAATTTCGCAAGTTTTTATTGCAATTTTTATGCAAAAATCAGAAAAGTTTTTAGAAAAGATTTGCCTTTCCGGCTGTTGTGTGTTATAATATGGTGCGCGGTGGAGTTCCCCGCATCGACGGTCGGATTGACTTTTGCCGCTTCTGCCGGTTCGAGTATGTGCCCGCCTATCGCGGTTTTGTCATCGAATGCCGGGCTGTCTGAATGTCGGACATCTGAATGTCGGACATTTGAATACCGGTCGGAAGAAGCCTGTGTGAAAGGACGCCGGGCGGTAGGATCCGATAGCCGCGGCGGAAGACAATTCGCCCTGTGGCATGGCGCGCATAGCAGGCATGGTGCGCATAGCAGGCATGGTGCGCACAGCAGACGCGGTGCGCAGATGAGAGATTGTAAAACAGGAGAAGAACCAATGAAAAAAATTCGTGCGACGGCATGTTTGCTGCTCGCCTTTGCCATGTTTTTTCTTCCTTCCTGCCTGTCGGGAGCGGAAGACAGCGCCGCCCCGTCGGGGGTGCGGGAGGGGGTATACTACCTTTTCTTACAAGAGGAAGCGCTATTGATTTTGAAAAGCGGAGGAACCAAACTTTCCTTTGACAGTCGGGTGTTTTCCATGGATTTTGCGCCGGAGGTGCGCTGCGTGTACCTTGCGCAGGGCACTGAAGAATGGGAAAAAAACGCTTTTGAAGGACTTGAGAATCTTGAAACGATCTATATCTACAAGACCTGCGACACTTCCGATTTTGAAACCTCCGCGAGGGTTGTGTCGGGCGTAAAGGATTTTGAAAGCGGCGTATATCTCCCTTCAGGGAAAGTGTTGGGGCACTGTCCGGAACAGACGTTGGGAAAATGTCTGCTGTGCGGAAAAGACTGTGTCTATCAGTATCCCGACATGTATGTGAACCTGTTGATCGACGGAACGAAGGTATGCGACAGCAGCCTTGTGACCGAGGGGGAAACGCGACATTTCGATGGGGAGGGCAAACTGTTATGCGAAGGATTTTCCACGGTCGGGGGATATACCAGGTATTTTAAAGAGAACCGGATGGTGACGGGAAGCGCGGATATCGACGGAACGCGCTGCTCCTTCTCCTCCTCCGGCGCGCTGGTTTCTCAAAGAACGCTGGATCGGACTTTTTCCCCTCTGTTGTTTCTGCCGGCAGTTGGCGCTTTCGCGCTGGGCATGGGCATAGTTTGGGGCGTGTACAGATTTTACAAAAGAAAAAGCGGGGTTTCAGGCGCCGAAATCTGATTCTCATAGATACTGTTCCGCTTTTGAAGGGCGGGCACACGGGAAATCGTCCTCCTGCAAAAGGCGTGTTCCGGCAGGGCGCTGACCGGAGACTTCACTTTTCTGCCGCCTTTGCGGGAGAGGAACGGCCATATGCGGCGCGGCGGTGCCGCGGTAAAAGGTTGTGACGGAAGGTTCAAGGAAACGAAAGGGGGAGAGACGCTTTGCAAACGGAGAATGCACGGCTCCTGTTCGCGTTGCTGCGCAGCGGTGTTTGCGGGGAGCCTCTCGACGCGCCGACACTTGGGGCACTGACTCCGGACAGCATCCGGGAACTGTATGAACTGTCGAAGGCGCATGATCTGGCGCACGTCGTGGGATACGCGCTGGAGAGCGCGGGAGTGAACTGTGAAGAGGAAATCGGTTCGAAGTTTAAGAAACAGCAGATGCTTGCCATATACCGCTGTGAGAGGCTGCGCTGTGAACTGGAGCGAATTTGCGCAGTTCTTGAAGAGGAAAAAATCGTCCATGTGCCCTTGAAAGGAGCGGTGATGCGGCCGCTTTATCCGCAGCCGTGGATGCGCACCAGCTGCGACATTGACCTGTTGGTGCGGGAGGAGGATCTGGACAGAGCCGTTTCCTCACTGATTTCCCGATTGGGGTATACCGACGGCCGCGTGCGCGGGGAGCATCATACGGTGCTGTTCTACGGAAGTGTGCATCTTGAACTGCACTACAACATTCGAAAAAGCATTGAGACGCTGGATGGGGTACTGTCCCGGGTGTGGGAATATGTTTATCCGGAGAAAGAAGGAGGGTATACCTTTTTCCAGAGCGACGAGTATTTCCTTTTTCATCTGATCGCCCATGCAGCGAGCCATTTTGTCAGGGGCGGATGCGGGATTAGGCCGTTTATGGATCTTTGGGTCTTCAGACAAAAGAAGAACACAGGGGGAAACCTTCCCGAGGAACTGCTTGAGGAGGCTGGGCTTACCGTTTTTGCAAGGGAGGCTTCAGCGCTTTCCGAGGCGTGGTTCTCAAAGGCGGAATATTCCGATATGACGGCGCGGATGGAGAGATATGTTTTAAGCGGAGGCGTATACGGAACGGTGGAGAACACCGTGGCGATAAGACAGTCGGCAAGACCTGGCAAAATGCGTTATATAGCCGAAAGAATATTCCCGTCCGTCGATACGATGAAAAAGATCTATCCGATTCTTGAAGAATATCCGGCACTTTGTCCCTTTTGCTATGCTGCACGGTGGTGCAGGAGTCTTTTCGGAAAGAACCGCGCAAACGCCCTATATGAATTGCGTTACAGCGTGAAAATGTCCCGGGACAGGATTGGGAAACTGGGCGCGCTGTGCGACGATTTACAACTGCACCGGTGATCACGCGGGTTCCGGTGCGCGAAAAAACGGTGGAAAGAGCGTCGGAAGGTCGCCGAATTTTCGGCCAAGCGCTCTTGCAATCCGGTAAATTCTATGGTACAATATCTTGTCGTCCGATCACGGGAAGGTAGAATTTCCAAGCGGCGGGACAATGAGACGACTCCTGTAAAAGACAGGCGGAAAAACGACAGAACTATAAAACGGCAGGGCAAAAAACGAAACAAATCAGGGATGGAGGCAAAAGGATGTGGCTTTTTGGAAAAAGGATCAATGTAAGAAAAGTGGCGCGGGACGAGGACACGGACGAAGACACGACGGATGAGGAATTGCCCTCCTTTGCGCCGAAACTGATCATCGACTCTCCCGAAGAGGCGGCGCCTGTGCTTCCGTCTTTTGAAGAAGAGCCGTCGGTGCGGGCATACAGTTCACACGGGGAGGAAGATCCCTCCGGACGAAGAACTCCCACGCAACCGTCCGAAGATATGAACGAAGAGAAGATGCGGGCACGGATGCAGAGCACCGGGGACAGTGATCGAAATGGGGAAATTCTTACGGATGCTCCGGCGGACATGGACGCTTTGATCGGTCAGAGTGGCGGAGACGGAGATGACGGATGCGGCGAGAAGCCGGAGGAGATCTATGAGCATTTGAAAACACTCCCGCTCTCTTCCAGACTGTACGCTCTGTATGACGGTCGGGTGCTCCCGGCTCATTCCGACGGAAACGGCGGACTGTATCTTTTTGATGAAAACGGTGAGTATATTCTGGCCTCTTCAGGCGAATGCAAGGCTTTCGCGCGCCTTACAGGACTTTCGGGAATTTTCAGGGGAAGGTTATATTCTACTACCGATTTTGAATATATCATGAAGGAACGCCAATGGCCGCTGCGTGCCGCGGCACGCAGCAAAACTGCCTATGAAGAGTATGTGGAGCAGGGATTTGAACCGTGCGGCAGAACTTCCGACGGGCGGGGATTGGCGTTGAGTAAGTCGGTGTCGTTCTTCCGAATGAAAGACGTCTGCCTGCGGACTGAGTTGACGCTGCCGGGGCATATGCCTGGACAGTTTGCCGGCTCCCGCAGTGAAAGTTATGTTTTTGGGCTTCCTCGGGCGATTTTGGAAGAAATGAGCGACGAGAAACAGTTTCGAAAACTCTGCAAAACGGTCATGGAACGGGCGGGAGAGCAAACCGGGGAATTGTTTTTTACGGTTCAGGTTCTCAAAGTGCGCCGAAATTTGGCGGTGTGCTTCCCACTTGAGGGGATGCCTCAGGCGGGGGATCACTTTGCAGGCGGCACGGTGAACGCTGTTGCTCCGGCGGGGGATGGAACTGTCATCGTTCAGGTCGGTCAGGATCAAAGCGTAAAACTTCCTCTGAGTGAAGGGGAAACGGAAAAGGGACAGCGCCGGTTGACTTTGTAAGCGCCGGTTTAAAACCGGAGAAGGGAGGACGGGAGTTGGACACCCCAAGAATCAAGCGTCTGTATCTCGCGGCGGGAATATGTGCCGCCTTGTCTTCCTTTTTTAGCCTGATTTCAGCGGCGACGCAGGCAAATTTCGCGGTAAATTCCCTTTCGAACTTCTCTTCCGCAAAGGAACTGCTTGAGGAGTGGACAAAAAACATCGGCGCTCTCGGTTTTTCCGTTTATGATTTCACGGTTTTTCCGGGACTTTTGCTGCTTATCTCTTTTATGGCCGCCTTTGCGCTGGTCTGTCTTGTTCCGGGAAGAAAAAAACTTACAAGAAAAGTGGCGGGGATGCTGAATGGGGTCGGTATCGGAGCGCTCGCGGGGACGACGTTTGTCGTGCGGCTTCTGCTGATCGCCGCCGTGCATTTCGAGGGACAGGGTGGAGACAGCGCCGTGTATGCTTCCATTGTGCGCATTCTGGCAAACACCGTGGGACTCGGATTTTTTGAGGTGCTTTTTTTAAACCTTTTTGCTCTTTCCATGCTGCTTACGGCGGTTTTTGAACGGTATAGATCGCTGGCGGTAGCCATGGGCGCTGTCTGCATCTACCGACTGTTTGCGGATCACGGGCGGTTCGTCTTCGAGGTTCTGAGGGAAACTCCGCCGGCTCCCGGGAGCGCAGAGGCGGTCTACGGTTTGCTTTTCTTTTTGGCTATGATTCTGGCGCTCTGTTCTGCTTTGATCATCGCCGTGTCCTCTTTCGGAGAAGAGAGGGGGCGGCGCTAAAATGAGACTGAGAAAAGGCTCTTACTACTATATTTTAGGAGTGTTTTTCTTCGCTCTATCTTCCCTTTCGGCGCTTCTTTCGGGGATCACGGGAATTTCCTACGGTCAAAAGGGGATTGCGGACAATCCGCTTCTGGGACAGATCGGAAATTTGGCAGCGGGCGCCGTTCCGGTTGCGGTGTTTTCCTTCGTTCTTTCGGTGTGCACTCTCGTTTTTTCTTTCTTTGTCCTGCAAAACGGGTTACGGCGCAACGACCTGATTCTCCCGTTTCGTATGATCGGCGGGGGACTGATCCTTTTTTCTTTTGCTGTGTGCCTGTACCTCGTTTGGATATGGCTGAGGGAGGGGAAAAGTTTCTCTCCCGAATGTTTTCTCTGTTTTGTTCCGTTCTTCTCCGTGGGCGTTTTGCTGTTTGCCGTTGCGGGAAACAGAAACGCCTCCCGAATGCCCACGGTGTTCTTTGGGGCGATGAGTTGCTACGCGGCATTTTCCTTTTTCGGTTTTGAACAGATCTTCCTGTCGCCGGCAAACGGCCTTACAGACGGGCAGGTGCTGGGGTGGAGCAGTCTCTTTCTCACCTCTCTTTCCATCGGATTTCTTTTTTTGGCGGTCTGCTTTTGTGTGGAAAGCTGCGAACCAAGACCGCCCAAAACAGGCGCGCAGAGTTGAATTCTCCGTTCGCGCCTGTTTGACGTTTTGAGCAAAGACAAACTTTTGTGCGGGCGTTGCCCGCTCTTTTATGAAACAATTCCGGCTCTTTTAGAAGGTTTTTAAAGAACTTTCAAAAAAGTTCCTGAAAGGGTTCAAGAAAACTTTCAGTCGGACAGCACACGTGGGAGCGCCCGTCAGGCGCTCTGTTTTTTATCTGTGCTTTTTAAAATTTTTTGAATTCTTGGCAGCAGAAGTGAGCAGAGAATTCCCAAAAGCGTGCCGCAGAAAAGGCCCGTGGGCAGAAGAAAGAGCAGGTAAGAGAAGAGTTGCGGCGTTTTGAGCAAAAGAACCGCGGCGACGGTTTGCGCCAGATTGTGGCAGAAACTTCCGAAGACACTGACGGTGACGGGATGAAAGGACAGTTTTTTTAAAAGCGTCATGCCGCAGAGGGAGCATACCCCGCCTGACAGACTGAGAAGGAGCGCAGTGGGCGAGGGAAAAAGCAGCAGATTGATGAGAAGAATCCGGATGAGGCTCACTGAAAGGGCACTGTATACGCCAAAAAGTTCCAATGTCAGAAGCACGGCCAAATTCGCCAAACCCAGTTTGAGTCCCGGAACGGGCAGGAAATCCAGAACCGGCAGCATCGTGTCCACATATCCAAGAACCGTCGCGAAGGCGCCCAACAAAGCAGTGACTGCGAGCGCTTTCACTTTTTCTTTTCTCTGTTTCGCGTTCACGGTGAAATAAAATCCCCCTTTTCAGAGCATCGGTTGTTTTCATGTTCCTGCGGCTGAGTCTCGAATGTGACGGTGAGTTTGTGCGGCAGACAGGCGATGACGGCGGGCAGACTGTTTTGATTGATTTTTCCGCGGCGCACACAGTCCTTTCCCTGACAGTCCGCCTCTTCGATCCAAACATACCCGTCTTTTACCCGCACAAGGTTCTTTCCCAGCGAACTTTGCACTTCGTAGGTATGTTCCCCATCCAACGGCAGGGCGCAAAGTTTTTGACCATCCACCCGTATGACGGCATACAGATCGCTTTTGCCGGCGTCTTTTCGGAAAACCGGCACAAGAACCGAGACAAGGCAAACAAGGGCCAACGCCCCCAGAAAAATGCCGTCCTTTCTGCGCAGTTTTAAGCCGGAACGCCGCTTTTTTTTGTTTTCGGAAGTTCTTTCAAAACTTTCTTCCTCTTCCCGGAAATTTTGTCCGCGGGAGCGCGTCAAATCGGAATTTTCGGGAGTTTTGACAAGGTCTTCTTCAGGATTCGCTGCGGGGGGATTTTCTTTCCTGACACGCTTGAAAAGAAGAACCGAAGCAAGGACAACTAGGAACAGAAGAAAGAGAATGACGGCAGATTCGCTTCGGTCTTCACCCGAAGTGTTTTTCCGGGCCTTCAGAAGATCCAGTCCGTCGGTTTGAAAAAAGTTTCCGCCGCTGTCGATCCACAGTGCTTCCATACCGCTTTTTTGAGCCAGTTCCTTCCCCTTTTCCTTTGGAAGGATGAAAAACGCTGTGGAAAAAGCGTCCGCCAATGCGGGATCGGAACAAAAGACGCTCACTGAAACGGTTTGTTCGTTTTCATGAAGAGAGGAGGTGCGTGCCGGGCGAAGAGTCTTCGGATCGATGATGTGATGGTAAATCTGTCCTTCATATTCAAAGAACCGTTCGTAACTTCCACAGGTGACCGCCGACAGACCGGAGAGATAAAAATCCGCCACGCTGTTCTCTTGACCTGTGGGATCGGCTACGCCTACCTTCCACGCTTTCCCGGTTTTGGGGTCTGTGCCGCTGGCGCTGATGCTCCCTCCAAGAGCCAGCAGATAGTTCTCGACCCCCCGTTCTTCAAGAAATTCGGTGGCAAGCCTGGCAGCGTAGCCTTTTGCAATGGCGCCCACGTCAATTTTAGCCTCCGGGTCGGAAATATAGAGTGTGGACTTTTCTTTGTCGATGACAAGACAGGAAGGATCAATGTGCGCCCCGGCTTTTCTCAATTCTTCTTCATCGGGCAAAACCAGGGTTTGCGCGGCTTCTTTCCAGAGAACTGTTACCGCGCCCATCATCGGGTTGAAAGTTCCGTCTGTCATAGAAAAACACTCCAAACTGAATTCCATAAGCGACAGAATTCTTTCATCCACCGCAACCGGTTCAACGCCTGCCCGGTCATTGACGGTTTTAAGATTGTTGTCGAACCCGTCCTTGTAGACGCTGAAAAGGCTGTCCAGATCCGAGAGCAATTGGAGCAGATCTCTCTGAATGGCGTCAAAATCTGCTTTGTCATCCGCGCCCATGTAGAAAGAGCAGACGGTATCGAAGAGCACACCGTAGGTCACGTCGTAGCGGACATTCCGATCCTTCTTCGCGCACCCGTTAAGACAAAGGGTGCCGAAGGAGAGAAGCAGACAGGAAAAGAGGAGAAGAGCGGAAATCCTTCTCTGTTTTTTCATATGCGGCTGCCTCCTTTCAGCGCTTTTTTCCGCACATTTTTCTTGGGCAAACATCGTTTGTACAGGATGCGCAGGAAAGAAGTTCGTTTTGTTTTTCATTGAACCTCCAGGGGTGGGTATAGAAGGAAATTTCGTGACGGATAAACGAGAGAAATGCCAGAAAGAGCAATGTAGAGGAAAAGAATGTTTGAGGGCAAAGAAGCAGTGGGGTGAGACACATCACCGAATCCCAGCAGTGGATGCGACAGGTGGTGCAGCAGCGGTTTTTGTTCACAACATTGCGGAAAATGCACCAGAAACGGATGAAAAAGATGTCGGCAATATAGTATAGCATGACGGCCACCAGAAGTTCCGGGGGCCCAATTTTTGACAGAAATTCGGTAAAAAAATCCGGGAGCAGGGTCCAATTCGACGGTTTCCATATTCCGTGCCGAATGAACAGATAAGGAAGGAAATAAAGACCGTTCACCAAAAGATACACAACTGTTGCCCGAAGGGCGTCACGCTGCATTTTTTTAAAATGTGTCCGATCTCTCTTGAGGGGGAGAGCGGAGGGTCTTGCTTTAAAACCTTTGGAAAAGGATTTTTTTGCCCCCATAGCCGTATACGGGAGAGGGAAAAGCCGGAGAATCAGGTCTGTTGCAAGGAAGATCCAGACCGTTGTGAGCAGCGGAGAGGAAAACATTGAAAAAGATAAGAGTTTTCGGTCGGCGTCAAAGTCTAAAAGCGGGCGATCGGTGAAATAGAAAAACAAAACAGACAATGTCAAAAAAACGCGCAGAACCAACCGTACAAGGGTGATTTTGCTCTGTTTCATTCGGCATTGTCTGTTTTGAATCATAGAACTTTTTCAACCGCGTTTCCCGAAATTTGGCATGACTGCCCTTGCGTTTATCCTACCATGTGTTTATGAACAAAGGATAAACGTCCGATCTTTTCTTTGAAACCGGAGACGGTTCATCCAAAGAAGATGTCCAAAAGGACGATTTCATTGTGCGTAAACAGGCGCAGGGGGATTCCCCAATACCCCGCGCCTGAGGTGGTCAGGGAAACTCCCCGGTTTTGCCCCTCCCTGTGCATTCCGTAAGCGTAACGGTTAAACAGTCTTAGGGCAATATTTCCGGGAAATGTCTGACCGTTGTGCGTGTGACCGCAGAGTACCAGATCTGCGCCCAGTTTCAAAAGCAGAGGAATTTCGTCAGGTTGGTGATCGAGAACGATCAGCGGATGAGGGAGCGCGCAAATCTTTTGCGCGGAAACCCTGTCCCGTTTATACCGATCTTTCCGACCGAAAAGTGTGAAAAGGGGTGCGCGCAGCGCCTCGTCCCGCAAAAGGTGAATGCCCGCCGAGGAAAAAAATTCCCTTTGGCGGTCGTCGTTTTCGCCGTATGCATCATGGTTGCCTGCACAGGCGTAAAAGCCTTTCGAGGCGTGCATGGCTCTTAGGGATTCCAGCGCGTACTTTTCATTGCGCAGTTCATCGTAGTCGCTGTCAAAAAGGTCGCCAGCGAAGAAAATATAATCGGCGTTCTCCCCGTTCACCGCTTCCGTCAGACGGCGCAGAAACTTCTTTGTGGTAAAAAATCCAAGGTGTAGATCCGAAAAAACCAAAGCCCTGATATGTCCCGGAACTTTTGAGGCCAAACGTAAGGTGTAACGCACTTTTTTTATGCGGCGTGCGTTCAGAATCCCTGCGGCGACAACCAGTCCGAGGAAAAAAAGGGCGACCGAGGTCATTGCCCAGAGAGGCGGAACCTGAAGAGGCGTCAGAAGGCAGAGAAAGCAGAAGGTAGAGAGCAGACACAGAACGATGAGAAGGTAAAGATATACGCCGATTGTCGCCTCCGCCGCGCGGTGTATAAGTTTTCGTGCGCGGCAGACGGGAAGAGCGTGGGCAAGAGGAAGAAGCGTCGGTTGAAATATCAGGGGTATTGCCAGAAGCGCGTAGGCGGCGGGGGGAATCTGCGATCCGTAGGCAAGGTATACGCCGGAAAGTGTATACAGGAGAACCAGAAATCCCAAAGGGATGATCAGCAATTTTTTGATCATGGAGCATTCCTTTCCCGTTTCTTCGCACTTTTACAAACGTTAAAGCGGCTGTTTTGAAACCGTAAGAATTCTGTAAGACGCAGGTACAGGTCTCAACGCCACAGTCACCGCCCCAGACGCGGGCATGGGTAAGCGTGGGCGAGGACGCGAGAGCGTGAACCTGACTCCAACTGCGGGTATAAAAACAAACATGGATATACGTTACGGTTCTCATTCATTGTAGCATAGTTCCCACTGACATATGTTAAGAAAAAATGAACGAAGCGCAAAAATCGCGGAAAACGGTGGAAAACTTTCCACACAAGGGTCACATTTCCCGATACGGATATCGTACAATATACCCGCGGGAGGAGGAGAAACGGCGAGGGCAGAAGCATGACGAAAAAGTGAGAAGGTTCGGGTAAAAACAAAGAGAAAAGGGGAAAGGAACGGGGCGCTGGGAGACAGAGACGCAAGACGGCAAAAAAGCAAAAAGCAGGATGCGGGGAGGTAAAGGTGACACAGACGGCAAGGGAGAAAAAAACGGCAAAGACTGTAAAAACGGCAAAGGAAGGGGAGGCGGCGAAATCCGTGTGGACCAAGGCGGACATTTTGTGCAGGCTGAAAAGAATTGCCGACGAGGCGAAAGATGCGACGTGGTGCGAAAAAAAGGAAAAAAGCGGAGAACTCACAAGGGAATATGACGCGCGGTGCGCGTCCATTGAGTTGAAGGCGGTAGAATATGCGGTCAAACTGTCGGGATTTCTTGAGGAAGAAAGGGAACAGGGAGAAATTCGGGTGATTCTCTCCGAGGAAAGTCGGCATTTCGCCATATGAAAGAACGGACACTGAATTTCGGAATGCCCTCGGAAAAGCAAAAACTCTTTTTTGAGGCGACCGAGCGGTATGTCGCCTACGGAGGGGCCAGAGGCGGGGGAAAAAGTTGGGCGGTTCGCTGCAAGGCGGCGTTGCTGGCCCTGAACTATCCGGGATGTCGGATCCTCATTCTGCGCAGAACCCTGCCCGAACTGCGTGAAAATCATATCCGACCCCTGTGCGCTATGCTGCAGGGCGTGGCGGTGTTCAACGAGAGCAGAAAAACCTACAGGTTCGCCGGAGGATCTCTTCTCATCTGCGGATACTGCGCCGGGGAGAAGGATCTGTACAGATATCAGGGACAGGAATACGATTTCATATTCATTGATGAGGCCACGCACATGGAGGAATATGTCTTTACGGCGCTGAAGGGTTGTCTGCGGGGAACCAACGGATACCCAAAAAGAATATATCTCACCTGCAATCCGGGAGGCGTGGGACACGGCTGGGTCAAACGACTGTTCATCGACAGAAAATTTGAAAAGGACGAGGATCCCGAGAATTATCGGTTTATTCCGGCGAAACTGTCCGACAACAGGATTCTTCTGGAGAAGGATCCCTCCTATTTGAAGGCCTTACAAACGCTCCCGAAAGATCTGAGGAGGGCGTGGCTGGATGGATGCTGGGATCTTTTTGAGGGTCAGTATTTTGAGGAGTTTTCACGGGAAACGCACACAGTGGAACCCTTTGAAATTCCTCGGACGTACCAAAGATACATGGCTTTTGACTATGGATTGGACATGCTGGCCTGTCTGTGGTTCGCCGTTTCTCCCGAGGGATATATTTACGTATACAGGGAATTGCATAAGCCCGGTTTGATTGTCAGCGAGGCGGCGGGGGAAATACTCGCGTGCAGCGCGGACGAAAAGATTGACGAGATTTACATGCCGCCCGATATGGCGGCCCGCCAGAAGGACACGGGATGGACGATGGAGGAACTTTTTCGTAAGCACGGTATTGTCGGC
>CANQNM010000008.1 GCA_947625265.1 uncultured Clostridia bacterium | reverse complement strand
AACACTTTTTTGCCCGCCTGATGGTATTCCTTTGCGAGGTCAACAATATATCGGTTGTATTTTTTGATGTTGTCATTGGTGATGTTTTTGGTTTCGTAGGTGTTGATCTTATTTACCGGATAGATCGACTGCACAATGATCTCGGTCGTGGGGGAGGCTTCAAAAATCTTATCTAAAAGGAAGCGGTACAGTTTTTTAAAACCGTCTTCGTTCATGTTCAGCGACACCCCGCCTGTGACTCCCAGCGTGATTACCATATATTGGGGTTTTGCCAGCCGGGCGGCGTCCCAAATATACATGGCCTCCCCGGTTTCGGGATAGAGAATTTTCACCGTTTCGAGATATGCAAAGGTAATGGTTTTTCCCTCCGACCCCATCCATACCTGTTTGGTGTCTTTGCCCCCCGTAAGCGCCTCACGGTCCACCAGGTGTGCGGTAGTGGAATCACCCAAAAAAATCAGGGAATTTTGATATTCCACACCGGCATCCGCCGTTTCCTTCAAAATCCAGGGCGTCGGATCGGACGGCGTCGGTTGGGGCGAGGTCGGAAGAACGGGTGAAGGGGAAACGTTCGGGGTGTTCTGCCCCGAAGCGTCGCCCGACGAACCGGGAACCGCAGACGGAAAGTTCGAAAAATTTGCGGAAGGTTCTTCCGAAATCGAAGAGGAGAGTGAATTTTTACTCATGGTCCCGTGCCCGTCACCCGTGCCGACTTTCAGAGAATTGGAGCAAGAACTCAGGGACAGAACGCAGAGTACAAAAGCAACAATCAGTGAGATTTCCTTTACCGCCTTTTTTGACATCAGAACTACCGCCTTTCAAATGATCGCGTAAATTGTGGATATATGTCATCATACAATACAAAGATGGATGTAAAGTGTTTTTTTGTTTTCGAACAAAAGATAATAAAATGAATTTTTTGTAAATATATCTTGCTTTGCTGTATGTGCCGCAGGGCTTCTGTTTTCAGATACAAATGTGTCGGATTTGCGTAACCGTCGGGTATGCAAAGGTGATGAATCTCGACACGAAAATCCCGGAAAAACCCGTTTGCATTTTTTCCGGACACAGATTCACATGTATATTCAAATCCGAAATTTCTGTTTGACCTTGCCGTCAGTGAAGACATTTCCCACCGCGCTTGCCAAAATAAACGGCACATCCAGCGGCCAGTTTCATTCAACGGCTCCTTCGAAATCCTGCGTTACGGTGAAGGTGACGTATGTTACGGTTCCCGGCGCTCTTCCTCTCCCGGTTTTTCGATTTTGGGCATTCCTACAGTCTCCCGGCTTTTCGGTTGCCGGTTCTCCGATCTTCTGCAACCGTGTGTATCACGCAAAACCCCGTTCCTTTCGGAAACGGGGCTTTGAAATTTCCGTGAAACTATCGGATTCTGCTGCCCAAAGGCGTCTCATCGTCAAGAAACAGCACCCGGATTTCCTCCTCGCCCGAAGCGAGGATCATTCCGTTGGATTCCACACCGCAAAGAGTGACAGGTTTCAGATTGCATACCAGCGCCAATTTTCTGCCTTTCAACTGTTCGCAGGTATAGAATTTGGCAATACCGGACACCACCGTGCGTTGCTCATACCCCAGATCTACCGTCAGTTTCAGAAGTTTTTTTGCCCTGGGTACAGGTTCCGCGTCAAGCACCTTTGCACAGCGCAGTTCCACCGACATGAAGGCGTCATAGTCGATCTTCGGCAATTCTTCCGGGCGCGCCTGCGCGACATTTTCCTTTCCGGCTGCCTTTTCGGCGGCACCTTCCTCCTTTGCAAGTTCCTCCATAAACTTCTTCTCATCGATTCTCGCAAAAAGGATCTCGGCCTTTCCAATCGGTCTTCCCGTAGGCAGCGCGCCGAAGTGTCCCGCGCTCTCGTAGTCTGCGGGAACATCCTGTCCCAGCATGGAAAGAATTTTTTCGCAGCTGGCAGGTATCGCGGGGAACAGGAGAATGGCGGCAATGCGGACCGTCTCCAAAAGGTTGTAGAGTACCGTGCCCAGCCGTCCTTTCATGTCCCCGTTTTTCGCCAAAGCCCAGGGAGAAGTCTCGTCGATATACTTGTTGGCCCTGCGCAGCATTTCGAAAACCTCGTCCAGCGCCTCCGAAACGCGGTAGGAATCCATTTTTTCTGTAAATACTCTGTACGCTTTGGCACAGATTTCCCGTAGTTCTCCGTCGGGTCCCTCTTCCCCAGCGGGCGTCGGAATAAGACCCCCAAAATATTTCTCGGTCATTGAGAAGGTGCGGCTGACCAAATTGCCCAGATTGTTGGCAAGATCGGTGTTATAGCGCTTGATCATGTTCTCATAGGAAATGGTTCCGTCGTTCAGATAGGGCATCTCCGAAAGAACATAGTATCTCACGCCGTCCACACCGAATTTGTCCGCCAGTTCATCCGCATAAAGAACATTTCCCCGGCTTTTGCTCATTTTATCGGTTCCGGACAGCAGCCACGGATGTCCGAAAACCTTTTCCGGCAATGGCTCGCCCAAAGCCATCAGAAGGATCGGCCAATAAATCGTGTGGAACCGCAGGATATCCTTGCCGATGATATGCACATTTGCGGGCCAATACTTTCTGTACAGTTCGCCCTTTTCCGTGCCGCCGTAGCCAAGGGCGGTGATATAGTTACACAGCGCGTCGATCCACACGTAGATCACGTGCTTCTCATCAAAAGACACCGGTACTCCCCATTTGAAGGAAGTTCTGGACACGCAGAGATCCTGAAGTCCCGGCAAAAGGAAGTTGTTGAGCATTTCCTTCTTGCGGCTCTCAGGTTCGATAAATCCAGGGTGCTCCTCGATGTGTTTGATGAGTGCGGGGGCATATTTGCTCATTCTGAAAAAATACGTCTCTTCTTTGGTTCTTGTTACCTCCCTGCCGCAGTCGGGACATTTGCCGTCTTTCAACTGTGTTTCGGTGAAAGAACTCTCGCAGGGTACGCAATACCACCCCTCATAGGTGTCCTTATAGATATCGCCCTGATCATAGAGTTTCTTAAAGATTGCGCTCACCGCTTCCTCGTGATCCCTGTCGGTGGTACGGATAAACCGGTTGTACGTGGTATTCATCCTGTCCCAAATGCTTTTGATCTCTCCCGACACCCTGTCCACATATTCCTTCGGAGACACGCCGGCCTCTCTTGCCAAATCCTCTATTTTCTGCCCGTGTTCGTCTGTTCCGGTGAGAAAATACACGTCATATCCACGCTGTCTTTTATATCGCGCTACAGCGTCCGCAAGGATAACCTCATAGGTATTGCCGATATGCGGCTTCTTGGATGCGTAGGCAATAGCGGTGGTCAGATAAAATTTTTCTTTTTCCATCTCTCTGAAATTGCCGCGAATGGGCGGCGCTTCCTTTCTTTTCCCATTTGGTTTAAAGTGTGTCCCCTTCGGCGGTCTTTAAAACGGGAAAACCGTCGGACACTTTTTTAGAACGCATTCCTGTTTAAAGAGCGCATTCTCCCTCGAGCAGTGCCAGAAGTTTCATAAAATATGACGGCAGTGGGCAGGAAAACTCCATATATTTGCCGGTGGAAGGGTGCACGAAGCCCAAAACGCCCGCGTGCAGAGTCTGCTCTTCCATCAACGTCGCATGTTTTTTTTCAAAGGCGGTTCTTCCTCCTCCGTAAAGGGTATCTCCCAACACCGGATGTCCCAAAGACGCCATGTGTACCCGTATCTGGTGGGTGCGCCCGGTTTCCAGCGTCAGTTCCACATGGGTAAAGCCTTTATACCGATGAAGAACCCTGTAACGGGTCAGCGCCCTTCTGCCGTTCTCCGTCACAGCCATTTGTTTCCGCTTTACCGGATGTCTGCCGATAGGGCGGTTTACCGTTCCTTCGTCGTCCTTCAGATTTCCGCACACAATGGCCTCGTAGCGCCGCAAAAAAGTATGTTCCCTGATTTGTGCCGCCAGAGCGTTGTGCGCCTCGTCGTTTTTTGCAATCATAAGAAGTCCGCTTGTATTCTTGTCTATTCGGTGAACAATTCCCGGCCGGATCACCCCGTTGATGCCGGACAGGCTGTCCAACGCAAAAAGCAGGGCGTTGACCAACGTTCCGCTTTCGTTTCCCGCCGCAGGATGCACCACCATCCCCTTGGGTTTGTTGACCACCGCCAGATCCTCGTCCTCATAGAGAATTTCCAACGGAATCTCTTCCGCCCGCACCTGATCCTCCCTGGGGGCAGGCGGCGTCAGTTCGACCGCGTCCCCCACACGAACCCTGTAGTTCTTGCTTCTCGGTTCCCCATTGACTTTCAACCATCCCTCGCACAGGGCCTTCTGAATATACGACCTGGTTTTTCCGAAAACCGCCGAGGAAAGCACATCCAGCCTCTGTCCCGCCGTCTGCTCTTCCACCGTAAAAAATTTTTCCTTCATTTTCCGTTCCGCCTCCGGACACTCCTTCAAGCGCTTCTCTCGAAATCCTCTTACAGTTTCGAAATGTGCCGGAACGCCGCTTCCACGGCGCCCCGGTTGTTCTCTCAAAAGGACGGACGGTTTTTCTCTCCTGTTTGCCCGTCATTTTTTTCTTGGGCAACCGAAAACTGCGCCCCGTTCGTTTCCTGCGAACATTCGGGCGATTGCTCCTGTTCGCCCCCGAGGGAACCGTGCGGTTCCGAAGAATTTTCGGAGGCGGGCATCTCAGGAACAACGTGCTTCAATGTTTTTCTGTTTCTGTATTCCCTGAAAGTGTCATAGGCGTATCTTCCCATAAAGAGAAACACGCCCACCACCACGGCAGAATCGGCCACATTGAACACCGCGTCCCAAATCCCGTTGAAGTCGAGAAAATCAATGACTCTGCCGTCAAAAAGGCCGGTGCTTGCGGGATCCAAATGGATGAAGAAAATCCGATCCACCATGTTGGACAGCCCTCCGGCGAAAATCATAGACAGGCTGACCGCCGACAGTTTGTCAAGTTTTCGAATGTTTTTAAGAAGATATATGGCCACCGCCGTGAGCGCCAGCGGCGTGACAGTCATGAAAACCCACCGCCATTTTCCGCCCATAGACCCAAAGGCCATTCCGTCATTGAGAATGTAGGTGATATGAAAGAAATTTTTAATGATCGGAATGCTGTCCCCCACATCCATGAAGGTGCGCACCAAATATTTGGTCAGATGATCCAGCGCCGGCACCAACACGGCAACGCATACGCAAAGAATATACGTGCTCATGTTATATTCTCAAGGCACCGGAAGCAGAGAAAACCTCCGTCTTCCGTCGCTTTCCCTTCTTTGCATACCGACCAGCATCTGTCGCACTTGTGGCCCTGCGCGCGACGAACCACCGTCGAAACACCCTTTTCGCCCGCCAACGCCCCTTCGTGCGCCGCGCCTTTATGGCAAACAACTTCGGAAACAATGAACACGGTGCAAAGAGTTTTCCCAAAACTTTCTAAGAGCGCAAATTCCTCGTCATCCTCGGTGTACAGTTCCACCGCAGCTTCCAGAGATTTGCCGATGAGTTTCCCGTTGCGCGCGTTCTCCAATGCCTTCAGCACACCGTCCCGCATCTCAAAGAGTCTATCGTATCTCTCTTCGATCTCGGTGAAAGCCCACGCCTCGTTGTACAAGGGCATATCGTTGAGCAGCACATGTTCTTTCTCCTCGGTCGCCGCATGAGGCATCATCTGCCAGATTTCATCGGAAGTGAACGCAAGGATGGGCGCCAGCAGCCGCGTCAATCCGTCCAGCACAATGTACATGGCGGTCTGTGCCTGCCTGCGGGCGGGGCTGTTTTTCTTCTCGGTGTACATCCGATCCTTGGTAATATCTATATATATTTTGGAGAGATCCACCGTACAGAAATTGAGAATCTCATGGTAGACCACATGGAACTGGTAGCGTTCGTACGCTTCCCTTGCAGTTTTGACCAGTCGGTTGTACCGTGCGATCAACCATTTGTCAATGTCTGACAGATCTTCTATCGCCACGGCGTGTTCATCGGGCAGGAAATCCCCGCCCCGATCTCCCAAATTGGCAAGAATGATCCGCGCTGTGTTTCTGATCTTTCTGTAAGATTCAGAGAGTTGCTTAAAAATGGGGTCCGAAACCCGTACATCCACCTGATAGTCGGAGGAGGCCACCCAGAGTCTGACCAATTCCGCGCCGTATTTCACAATGACTTCCTCCGGGGAAACAGAGTTGCCGAGCGACTTATGCATCGCCTTTCCTTCTCCGTCCACCACCCAGCCGTGAGTCAGAACCTGTTTGTAGGGCGCGCCCTCGCCCTTTGCACCGACGGCTGTGAGCAGCGACGACTGGAACCATCCCCTATACTGATCCGCGCCCTCCAGATAGAGTTCGGCGGGCCAGTGCAGTTCTTCCGAGTTTTCCAGAACCGCGAAGTGGGAGGAACCGGAATCGAACCATCCGTCCAGCGTATCGGTTTCCTTGGTAAAAGATTTGCACCCACATGCGCAGCGGTATCCCTCGGGAAGCAGTGCGCTTTCGGGGAGATCGAACCATGCGTTGGAGCCCTCTTTTTCAAAAATCTCGGCGACGCGCTCAATGGTTTCCTTCGTGCAAATCACCTTTTTGCAGTCGTCGCAATAGAAAACCGGAATGGGAAGACCCCAGTGGCGTTGTCTGGAAATACACCAGTCCGCACGCTCCTTCACCATTTGCAAAATCCGTTCCTCGCCCCAAGCGGGGATCCATTCTACTGCCCGAACTGCGTCACACGCCTCTTCCTTGAAGGAATCTACCGAGCAGAACCACTGCGGCGTGGCCCTGAAAATGATGGGAGACTTGCATCTCCAGCAGTGAGGATAGGAGTGAACGATTTCCTCACAGGCAAAAAGAGCGCCGCTCTCTTTCATATCCGCAAGAATGGTTTTGTTGGATTCATCGTAGCGCTGTCCCGCGAACTTTCCCGCTTCTTCCGTCTGAAATCCCCGATCGTCCACCGGCACGATAACATCTATGCCGTAGCGACGGGACGTCACGTAGTCGTCCGCACCAAATCCTCCCGCGGTGTGCACACAGCCGGTACCGCTGTCCATCGTGACATAGTCGGCGTTGACCACAAGAGAAGTGCGGTCAAGGAAGGGATGGAACGCGGTCATGTATTCAAATTCCCTGCCTTGCATGACATGCACACGGGAGTAGTTCTCAATGCCCGCCTTCTCCATGGAATGGGGAGCAAGGGCGCAAGCCATGATGTAGAAACAGTCGTCCACCCTATATATCCCGTATTCCTCAGAAGGATTCAACGCAATGGCCTGGTTGCCGGGAAGCGTCCACACAGTGGTGGTCCAAATAACAAAGAAAGTCTTTGAAAGATCGCAGAAGGGCGAAAGTTTTCCTTTGTCGTCGGCAACTCTGAATTTCACAAACACCGACGTGCATGGGTCATCCGAATATTCAATCTCCGCTTCGGCAAGGGCCGTCTCATCGTTGGGACACCAGTATACCGGTTTCAGCCCCTTGTAGATGTAGCCCTTTTCAAACATCTTGCCGAACACCCTCACCTCTCTCGCCTCAAAAGAAGGATCCATACTCAGGTATGGGTGCGCCCAATCGGCGGTAACGCCCAGACGTTTAAACTGCTTTTTCTGGATATCCACATAGTTCTGTGCAAAATCCCTGCAGCGGGTGCGGAATTCCGACACTGACAGTTTCCTGCGATCCAGTTTGTTTTGCTTGATGATGGCGGATTCAATGGGCATGCCGTGGTTGTCCCAGCCGGGTACATAGGGCACTCTGTAGCCGGACATGCACTTGTATTTATTGATAAAATCCTTCAGGATTTTATTCATGGCGGTCCCCATATGAATGTTTCCGTTGGAAAAGGGCGGGCCGTCATGCAGAACAAAGGTGGGCGCGCCCTCCCTTCTTTTCAGCATCTTATGGTAAATGTCCTTCTCTTCCGCAACTTTCAGCATTTCCGGTTCCCTTTCGGGAAGATTCGCCCGCATGGGGAACTCGGTTTTCGGAAGATTGAGCGTGTTGGTATAATCCTGTGCCATGAATTGATCTCCTCTTTTCTGATGATCCTGTGTTTTTTGGGCTGCGGTTTTCCGGCGACAGACAGTTTGAAGGGTTCTGCCATTTCGGCAACGAGGTTTCTTCCCGTCGCTTTCGTGCGTCCCGTCCACCGGCCGTTTCACATATTCTCAGCCGGAAAGTCGCCTTTCCTTCGCCGCAGCCGCCGCGTGCGTTGTCATATATACATATATGCCGTTTTTTCCGCCGCGTGCAAACCGGCAGCGTTGAAATGCAGACGGGAATTCTCGCTCACTTGCCGCCTGATTTTTGTCTCTGTTGGGGGATTTCCTTGGTGGTGGCGTCCGGCTTTGCGATTTTCTGCCCCCGGACACTCTCGAAAATGGCGGTACGCATCTTCTGGTCCTCCGGAAAATCCGCCGCTCTGCTTCTTCTCACCGGGACGCTCTCCTTCTCTTCTTCCCCGTCTTCCTCTTCGGAAAGCGCTCCGTTCTCAATGTCAAGTTTCATCTGTTCCAAAAGTGAATTGGCGTAGTCGTCCTCGGTCATCTCCAGCGCCGGATCGTCGGTGGGCAGATCGGGAGAAATCTGGTGCAGGAATTCCAGATGCATCTGATACTGTTTCAAGGAATTCTCCTTGAATTCGCGTACTGCCCGGCGCAATTTGTAGAGAGTTACCCGCTCCTCGCGAATCTTCCCCTTAAAATCCGAAAGAATGCGGTCGGAATTCAACTTTGCCGTGCGCAGAATCAGCGCCGCTCGGTCGTTGGCCTCATCAATGATTTTGCGTTCCTCCCTCTGCGCATTGACCATGGCGCGGCGAATGGCGTCCTCGCTGGCCTTCAACTGCTCAAGTTCGGTTTGAAGACGCGTCAGTTCCTTTTCCAGTTCGTCGTTGCGCTTATACAGTTCGCTGTATTTTTCAATCACAAAATTCAAGTGCTCGTCCACTTCCACAGCGGAATAACCGCGCAGCGCCCTTGAAAACTGTCTCTTTTTCAATTCACTCGGCGAAAGCACAGCGCCACCCCCTTCTTCGAAACGGGATCCGCACGCCCTTTGCACAAAGAGCGTCTCTCCCTAAAAAACCGTCCGCTGTCCGAAAACTCCGGATCGTCACAGACTGTGTAAAACCCTGATTTTCAGCCGTCCGCTTTTGGTCACCCCATCGACGCTCTCCAAAAGAAACCGCCCTTTTCCGCGCAGTGAAAGCAGTTTCCCCTCTCCCACGCGACGATCCGGATCGGACACGGAAACATGATCCACAAAAACCATTCCTTTTTTAATGTATTCCGCGGCGTCTTCCCTTGAAAAACGGCAAATGGCCGCAACAACGCAGTCCAACCGCAGGGAGGATACCGAAAAAAGCAGCGTTTCGGTTTTTCTCTCAATCTCAAAGTCGGGAGGGAGATCCAACGGCTCTACCCTGACGGCGGTCCTGCCAACCCTTTCAAGATTTCCAAGGATGTAGGGCGCCACCTCGGTTTTCACTGCAATTGCCATGTTTTTCTCAAAGAGGAAGATGTCCCCCACGGTGTACCGCTCCAGTCCCAATCCCAAAACGCTGCCCAGCACCGAACGGTGATCGGGCACCTCCGCGGCCTTCAAAAGAAGCAGCGAAATATGTGAGAATGCCGCAGGATCGCATCCGGAGTTGTCCCGATCAAAAAGAACCGGAACTTTTCGTTCTGCGCCGCGCACGCCTCCCTCAAAGGAAAAAACAAACCTTGATTCTTTTTGTTCCCCGCAAAAAAACGCCCTGTATGCCGCCTGTTCCTCCTCAGTGAGGAACCCTCCTACGGCATATCCCCTTTTTTTACAAAGCGCAAGTAAATCTGACGCCCGAACCCGGTCCAGGCCTTTTTCTTCGCTTTTCATCTAAAAGACAAGAAACAGGAGATTCAGCGCCAAAATGGCGAGCATCGTAATCAGGTGCGCCATATCTATGGGGGAATCCGCAAACCAGCCAGTTTTGTCAATCATATATCTGGCGGGCGACATAATATAATCCGAAACATTGAAAATCATATTCACAATGGGATGATCGGAATCGGGCGCCAACATCATAAGAAGCGACCGTGCCGTGAGAATGAAAAGAAGCATTGTCAGAAGGGTGACGATAGTCGTCGAAAAAAGATATTCCACAATGGTTCCCAAGTTTATTCACTCCAATCCGCCGGAAAGATTCGGGCACGGCAAGAAACTCCCCGTCCCGGCAGCTCTCCGCGATCTGTTTCGCTTTTTTAAATACGCCCGTCACATCTGTCGCATACATCGCATACATCGTATACATCGTATACATCGTATACGACGCATATGTCACATTTGCCACGGCCGCTGCGTTTGCCGCACTGTCTGTACCCCCATGATGACCGTATCCGCGTGCAGACACGGAAAGGCGCTCCCCCGGACAAAACGGAAAAGCGCTTTTCGCGTTTCAGTTTTCAGAATACAAAATCGTCCGCAGACTCGGTTTTAGGCGCAGTTTTGGGCGTCTCGTTCCCCAAAGCCTCGCCAGTGATTCCCACATTGCTGGGCGTAAGCACGAAGGTGTTGGTGGCAACTCTGCGAATGGTTCCATTGATGGAATACGCCACACCCGACAGGAAATCAATCAGGCGTTTCGCCGTTTCCTTGTTGGTCGCTTCAAGATTCAGCACCACTGTCTTGCGGTTCAGCAAATGGTCGGCGATCTTGTCCACTGTGTCATAGGACTCAGGACGCACCACCTTCAATTCCAAAGCGGCGCTTCCGGCGCCCCTGCCAAACGCCGCGGAAGGATTTGAAACTTTTTCGGGTTCGGTCGATTCCGTTCCGGTTTCTTCAATTTCGTCTTCGTCGTCATCAAAATCGCTCTTCTTGATCTTATCCCAAATTCCCATTTTTTAGTCCTCCGTTGTTTTCCTTATTCTGATTTTTTATATTCCCTTTTTCCGAAAAGCGCGCTGCCGATGCGCACCATAGTACTGCCTGCGGCAATGGCGCAGTCCATACTGTCAGACATCCCCATGGACAGAGTATACATATCTATATTATGCAGGTTTTTTTGTGAAATGTCAATAAAAATTTTAGAAATTTCTTCAAAACATCTGAAAACGTCTTCCTGTTTGGGGTATGCCGGCGCAACCGCCATCAGTCCGCAGACATGTACGTGCTCCAGAGCGCCAATCTGCTCCGCGGCTCTCTCCACTTCTTCCGGAAAGAATCCCCCTTTTTGTTCTTCCCTCCCGGCATTGACTTCCAAAAGCACATCCATCCTCTTTTGAATTTTCGCCGCCTGTTTCTCAATCTCGTATATCAGCGGCAGACTGTCCGCGGAGTGAATGAGACACACCTTATCAACAATGTACTTCACCTTGTTTCTTTGCAGCCGTCCAATGAAGTGCAGTCGGACGCGTTTGTCCAAAAGAGGATATTTTTCAAGGAGTTCCTGTACTCTGTTTTCTCCGATATCGGTAATTCCGCATTCCCGCACCGTGAAATTGATCTGTTCCACCGGAACGGTTTTCGTAGCCGCCAGCAACACCGGTCTGTCCTTTCTGCCGCATACACGGCAAACTCTGTCAATCTGCGCGCGAACCGATTCAATATTCTGGGCAACCGTTGAATTTTCAAGCATAAAAACCTCCTGCCGTCCCATACGGACGCATATCACGGTCGTGGATATCGCATTCTAAGATCGCGTTTTCGACACGTGAGCATTCTTTTTGTCCTTTTGCCCTTTTATCTGCTTATCTTCCAATCCCTGAAAGTTTTTTGTGCGCCTTCCGTTCTCCTCCTGTCACTCAGCGTATCCCACTTTCAGATTTTTTCCAGAGGTAATCACCACATCGTTGAGCGCCAGATAACTCTTATAGTCCTTCAGATCGGAAGAGGTCTCTTTCACAATGTAATACCCGTTCTGCTGGCAGAGAATCACCGTTTTTTTGAAGCGAATTCTGTTTCCCTCCCGAATATACACGCCCACCTGATCCTCGCCTTCGTCGTTTTTTACATAACGCAAAGCGGCCGTTGGCACCATCAGTCCCGTGTATGTGTCCGTGACAACGCTGATCGATTCGCAGCGTTTCAAGGGCGTCGCGGGAAGCGTTCTCGCGCCAAAGACCAGCAGCACCTCTCCGGTTTCCCGATCCGTCTTCATCTGATCCAGCGTCATCTTCAGACTCTCTCCCGACGACAGTTTTACCGTATATGTTCTTCCCGACACCATTTTATACGATTCCTGCAAAGAAACAGTCATGGCAAAATACCAGTAAGAACCCTCGGCGATTTTTCCCACGGCGTGTTCTCCCTCGGGCGCCGCCGCCGGTCGGCTTTCAGTCAACTCAAGAAAGGAAGCCGGATTCATTTCGCTGAGTTTCTCTGAATCAAACAGTTCCTCATACCCGTCGCAGCGGGTGTAAAAATTTCCGGAAACAGGCGCGTAAACCTTTTGGGCGCCGCCCATCTTTGCAAGAATCGCCGCGCGTTCTGCAGACAGGCGTTTTATTTCGGCACCAAAACTATCGACAGCACCGCTGGCCCGTTTTCTCCGATTTAACTCGGTCTGAAGTTCTTCAAGCATTGCGACAAGATTCTTCAAATTTCCCGCGTCGCTCTCCGAACGAAGGGAGGCTGTAAGATTTTTCAGTTTCACGGTGATCACCGACAAATCATCTTTGACGTCGGCTTCGGTGAGCAGAGCAATTACTCTGTCGTATTCTTCCAGTGCCTGCGGTAAATCCTCGCCGCAACTGTAAAGCGCGCACACTTCTCCGCCTTTGCGCACATTTTCTCCCTCCCCCAGGGTACTGTACGCACGCAGTTCTTCCGAACCGTAGAGTACCGTCTCATGGCGGAACAGATATCCCTCTCCCTCAACGGTTTCCTCCGCCGTCAGACGGATGGCCGTACGGGTGGAAAAAGAACTTTCTCCCCATCCCAGCAGGTGATAGAGCACAAAAAGAATAAGAAAAATCGCCACAATGCCCACAAACACATATAGACAAACGTTCGTAAGATATTTTTTATCCATCGGCTCTTTCTCCTCTCCCTTTCTTTTTTCCCCGGTTTGACATTGCCCGTTCCACTGACATTCGGTCCGGCACCCAGGAAGTTTCACATCTTCACATTTCGTTCTTTTGTTTTCCGACACCCGGATTTCTGTATTTCTGATTTCTCCCGCCGCGATATCCCGAACTTCACAATGAAACGTCTCAATGTTTCAATTGCCGTTCAAGCGTCCTTCGGCGGTTTGAAGGTATCAAAACGGCGTTTTGGGAATTTCCTCAGCCGTTTCCCCCATATCCCGTTGAATATACGAAACCGCCGCCAATACCTGCTGCTCCAATGGCAACCATGGGTCAAGACACAGGGCATCCTTTTCCATCTTTCGAAACCATGTCAACTGTCTTTTGGCATAGTTGCGGCTCGCCTGCTTGATTTTTTGCTTCACCTGCTCAAGGGTGGCGTCGCCGCTGAAATATGGCAGGAATTCCTTATATCCGATGGCCTGCGCGGCAGTGGGCGAAGGATGTCTCTCAAAAAGAGCCCTTGCCTCAACCTCCAGACCCTGTTTAAACATTTCATCTACCCTCGCGTCGATCGCTCCGTAAAGCAATTCCCTGTTCTGAGGGATCAGTAAGATTCTCTTCACCCCATAGGGGGACTCTTTTTCTCTTGATCGGAGATCCCACTGGGTTTTGGTCGTTCCAGAAGCACGGTAGATTTCTAAGGCCCGGATCACCCTCTTCCGGTTGTTGGGATGCGTGGCAAAGGCGCTTTCAGGGTCGATCTTTTGAAGCATTTCATAGAGTTTCGCGCTGTCAAGACGCTCCAACTCCCGCCGGATGCTCTCATCTGCGGGCGCTTCCGAGAGCGCCGTCCCCATGAGCACATGATCAAGGTACAACCCGGTTCCTCCGCACAGAATGGGTAAATCGCCCTCTTCCTCCACTTCCAGGATCGCTTTGCGCGCAAGAGCAATATACTCCGATAGGGAAAAACTCTGCGAGGGGTCGGCAATATCTATAAGACGGTGCCTGATTCCCTTTGCCTGTTCGCCGGAAATCTTTCCCGTGCCCACATCCATTCCGCGGTATACCTGCATGGAATCACAGGAAATAACCTGCCCTCCCAACTTTTTGGCCAAAGCAATAGCCAATCGGCTCTTTCCTGACGCTGTGGGGCCGCCGATTGCCACCACTCCGACAGACTTTTTTCCCCCGGCATTCCCAACAGTTTTTTCCGGCGCGCGCGGCGTGTCCGAGCCGGAATTCCTCTCCTCGCCTCGGCCTTCCTTGACACGGAAACCGTTATCTCCGTCGTCTGTATTCTCCCGATCCACCGTTCCCATCGCGCCGACGTTTTCTTTCACTTTCAACTCTTCTTCAACTCTTCGTTTTTCCTTTATGCTTGTATGCGGAATTCCATCCTTTTCGCAATGCGAAAACTATATTGAAAACATCAAAGGATCAGCATCGCGTCACCGAAAGAGAAAAATCTGTAGTTCTCTCTGACAGCGATTCTGTAGGCGTCCATGATACGTTCTCTGCCTGCCAGCGCCGAAACCAGCATGAGCAGTGTGCTTTCCGGCAGGTGAAAATTGGTGATCAGCGCGTCGGTCGCCTTAAAACGGTACCCCGGATAGATGAAAATAGCGGTATCCTCTGCCATTGGATGAACAATTCCCCTGTCGTCCGCGGCACTTTCCAGCGTTCTGCAGGAAGTGGTGCCGACGCATATGATTCTTCCGCCCGACGCTCTTGCGCGGTTGATGACCTCCGCGCTGTGAGGACTGACCGAAAAATATTCGCTGTGCATTACATGTTCCTGCACATTGTCCACCTTCACGGGGCGGAAGGTTCCAAGTCCCACATGCAGCATCACCCGTGCGATGTTCACACCCATGTTCTCAATGCGCGCAAGCAGTTCGGGGGTGAAGTGCAAACCGGCAGTGGGCGCTGCGGCCGAACCCCGCACCTTGGCATAAACCGTCTGATAACGGCCCTGATCCTCCAATTTTTCCTTGATGTACGGAGGCAGAGGCATCTGACCCACACGGTCAAGAACGGCAAAAAAATTGTCGAATTCCGGGGTCTTCTCATAGGAGAACTGTAGAATCCTGTTTCCCTCGGGAGTGCTCTCCAAAACCTCGGCACGCAGAAGCCCCTCATTGAATATGATGGTAGTGCCGGGTTTGCAGCGCTTCCCCGGGCGAACCATGACTTCCCAACGGTTTTCGCCCAGATCCCTCAGCAGCACTGTTTCAATGCGTACCCCGGTATCTTTCTTTACGCCGTATATCCTTGCGGGGATCACTTTTGAATCGTTGATCACGAGAACGTCCCCGGGGTGCAAAAACTCAGGCAAATCCCTGAAAATCCGGTGTTCGACTGCTCCGGAGGATCTGTCAAGCACCATCAATCTGGAACTGTCCCTCGGTTCAACGGGCGTCTGCGCGATACGGTCCGTTGGAAGTTCATAAAAAAAATCTTTTTTTGACAGCGCGCATACCGGTCTCTCGTTTTCAATCATTGCCGCCGCATATCCTCATCATTTCCGGCCTTTATCCGCATTTTCCGGGGCTAACCGTCCGATGGAATTCTTCCGATCTTTAAAAATTTTCCGGGGCTTTCCAGAATTTTTCGGGGGCTTTTCGGAGTTTTCCGGGGAGTTTTCCGGGGGTTTTCTGGAACTTTCCGGGGGTTTTCTGGACTTTCGGGGAATTCGGCCTGGTTTTTTTCATATCTTTCCCGCGCGGAGTTTTTCAGGCGTCCGCCCTTTAAAAGGAGGCCGCGCCGTTTTGCGCCCGGCTCCAAACGCGCGCGTACATTCTTTATACGATTCTTTCGTATTATACCGCATCCAACGAACGATTGCAATGCCTTTTTGCGCCCGCGTCTGAATTTTTTTAACGTCCGAAAGGAGAGGAACACATGCCAAAGGAAAGAATTTCCGGCGGGCTTTTCGCCGAATTGCCCACGCCCTTTGAGGAAGACGGAACGGTGGACTGGTTCGGATTCGGAAGGGTTCTGGAAGGTTGTCTTACGGTGGGATGCGGAGGATACCTCCTGTGCGGACGAACAGCCGAGGGTGACACGCTTTCCCTAAAAGAGCGTCGGGCACTCGTGGAGGACGCTTCGCTGGCAGCGGGAAACCGGGCGGAGGTGATTCTCTGCGTTGCCGCTGAAAAGGGAATTCGGGCAGTGGAGGAGGCGTGTCTGGGAGAAGAGGCCGGTGCAACGGCGCTGTTTCTGGAAACAAGGGAAGAGACAGGGGCCGCCGGCGTTTTACGCGCGGTAAACCGCATTCGCGGGGAATGCCACCTGCCCATCATCATCGAATGCAGACAAAACTTCAACAGCCTGGGAATCTATGGGGAGTTCGCGGAAAAGGGGAAGGTTTTAGCGGTCGCACAGCGGCGGGAGGGTCTGTGGGATCATCTCCTTCTAAGAGACGCGCTGGATGAACGGGAAGTGGGAACGGCCATTCTGTGCGAGGAACAATTTTCGCTTTTCCCGGTCATGAGATATGCCGGAGTTCTCTCAAAACTGATATGCTGCCATCCGCGCGCGGCACTGGAACTTTGGAAAGGACGCGGGAACGCCCGAGGATGGGATATCCACCGAAAGGCGCGCGCACTTCTCTCGCTGTTCCGCGGCGAAAACAGCATCCCAGCGCTGAAATGGGCTATGCATCGGCAGGGCATCTGTGCACCAACAGTGCGCCTTCCCCTGTGTGAACCTGAAATTTCCCTGAAAAACGCCGTGGAACGCGCGTTGGAAAAACTTTAAGACTTTCCCGAACCAATCTGACGGCGCAGACGTACCGTCAGATCAGCGTGAAAACAAAGTCTTCGCGGGGCTTTGCCCCGCACAGATTAAAGACAAAGTCTTATGCGGGGCTTTGCCCCGCACAGATTGAAGACAAAGTCTTCGCGGGGCTTTGCCCCGCACAGATTGAAGACAAAGTCTTATGCGGGGCTTTGCCCCGCACCCCATTCAGGGGACTTTTTGAGAAAAGTCCCCTAAAAACCTTCAAAAACTTTAAAAAGAAGCGGATACTTTCTTCACTTCTGAAAAGCGGGGTTGGCTTTTGACCAAACAGCGCAAACAGATGTGCCTGTTCAGACAGGGGTCTCAGTCTTTGCACCGTTTGTTTGCTCCGCGGCGTTCCAAGCCGTACCGGCATTTCTGAATTTCTTTAAAATGTTTTTCTTTAAGAAAATGAAATAGATAAACTGTGCGGCAACAGTGAGAATCCATGACAGGGGATAGGAGAAAAACAGCGTCCCCAGAGTATGGTGGCTCTGAAAATAGGTATAGATCCAAAGAATTCTCACTCCGCATACCCCGGTAAGACAGATCATCGTCGGGCCGAGAGACGCGCCCATACCCCGCAAACTCCCGCTGAAAACATCCATCATTCCGCAGGTAAAATATGTAAGCGCGATGATATTCAACCGTATAAGACCATAGGAAATGGTTTCCTCCACCTCAGGGCCGGTGCCGTTTCCGATGTAAAGCCGCAGAAGGGGCCTTCCAAACAGACAAATAAGCACGCCCATGGAAATTCCCACAAGCGACACCATCCACATACACGTTCCGGTGATTTTTCCGATTTTTTCAGGCTTTCCCGCACCGACATTTTGGCCGATAAAGGAGAGCGCCGCATGATGGAAGGTGTTCATTGCAGCGTAAATAAAGCCTTCAATGCTTGACGAGGCCACGCTGCCGGACGCAACGGTGGTCAGTCCGAAGGAGTTGACCGCCGACTGAATAATCACGTTGGAAATGGAAAAAAGTGATCCCTGAAGTCCGGCGGGCACTCCGATGCGGATGATTTCCCAAAGTCTTTTGGGATAGATCCGGATTTTTCTCAATTCCAATCTGTAACTGTTCTCTCCCTTTTTGCAAAGATAGGCGATCACCAGAATGGCAGAGATTATCTGGGAAACAGCGGAGGCTAAGGCAACCCCATCCACGCTCCGTTTGAACCCGATGACCATCACCAGGTTGAGAATGACATTGGCCACGCCCGCGATGGTAAGAAAAAGCAGGGGATGAAAGGTGTCCCCGGCGGCGCGAAGGATGGCCGCGCCGAAGTTGTACACAAGGGAGGCCGGGATGCCGATAAAATATATTTTCATGTACAGGGTGGACAGTTCAATGTATTCGTCAATGGTATCCATCCATGTGAGAAACGTACGGGCAAAGAAAAAACCAAGGACAAAGCAGATCACTCCTCCCAAAAGCGAGAGGGCAATGGAGGTGTGCACCGTCTGGTGAGTTTTTTCCCTGTCTCCGGCGCCGATGTACCGCGCCACAAAAACCGATGCGCCCACCGACAGGCCCATGAAAAGATTGATCACCAGGTTGATCAGCGGTCCCGTTCCGCCGATAGCCCCGATATCGCTTTGACCGTTGGGCGCGAACTGTCCCACCACAATGAGATCCGCCGCATTGAACATCAGTTGGAGAATGCCCGTCGCAACCAGCGGCAGAGCAAAAATAAGGATTTTGGGAACCAGCGATCCGGTTGTAAGATCGGCTTCCCTGCTGTTAAAAAATTTTGGAGACTTCAAAATGATACCTTCCCATCGTTTGCATTTAAGTTTTTCAAGTTTATTTTTACATCTGCGAGAACGCGTCTCTTCACGCGTTCCATTTTTTAACTGCGGCAACGTGGTCGTCTTTTACTTTTTGGCTGACATGCGCGTAGGGTTGGAGGAGCGCGTAAAGTTTCTCCCGTTCGTCCAAACGCAACGCTCCTTTTGGAAAGGAGCGCACAGTCTTCTTCAGTTTTCCGACGGTCAAAAGTTCCTTTGATCGGGTTCGGACAAGTTCGGTACAAAGTTCGCTCTTTTTCCCGAAGACCACCATGGCATATAGCGGCGTTCCGGAAGGAAGCAATCGCTCCAATTCCCTTCTGTGCGCACCGTTCTGCATCATCGGATTGAAGAATCTCCGCTTTCTGATTCCTTTTGCCGTCGGGTAAGTGTGTACCCATTCCCGCTGATTCTCCAGTCCGTAAATCCTTCCCGAAATATTTTTGGACTCAAAGATGAACACTCCCCTTTCACTGAAAAACAGCGCGTCGATTTCTGTAAACTCTCCCTTGTGGGGCAGATACACTCCGAACAGCCACCGACCCTTCTCTCTGCGCAGTGCATCATAAAGCAAATATTCACCGTAAGCGCCATAATCCTTTTTCAGTTCCCAGAGCGTTCTGCAGCCGGTTTCCAGCGCAAAAGCCGAGGATTCATACCGCCTGTCGGCGGCGAAACTTTTAAAAACATCCCGCAGTTTTTCAAAATGCCTTTGAAAGTTTCCGAGAACTGCACCCAATGTCCGTCTGTAGAGTTTTCTGAAAATCGCGAGATCGTCTTTCATATACGCCAGTTCAACCGTCCCGATCCTATATTTCTCAAAAATTCAGCGTCATAGTTTCTCAACCGTCGATACGCTGTGCCAGCGTCGTTCTGTATTTTCTGTAGAACTCCTCATAGTTGCCTTCCTCCAGGGCGTCCCTGATTTTCTGGGTCAGTTCATTGTAAAACCAAAGATTGTGAAGAACCGCCAACCGCATACCCAACATCTCCTTGGCCTTAAAAAGGTGCCGGATGTACGCGCGGCTGTAGTTCCGACAGGCGGGGCATCGGCAATCGGGGTCAATGGGTGAAAAATCGTCAAAAAATTTCTCGTTCAACAGCGTCATTTTTCCCTTCCACGTGAAAAGGTTCCCGTGCCGCGCGTTGCGGCTGGGCATGACGCAGTCAAAGAAATCCACGCCCCTGTAAACCGCCTCTAGAATGTTCACGGGCGTGCCCACACCCATCAGATACCGGGGCTTTGTATCCGGCATGTGCGGTTCCAACGCTTCAATGATTTCATACATCTCCTCAGTGCTCTCCCCCACAGCCAGTCCCCCGATGGCATAACCGTCCAAGTCCAGTTCCGCAATTCGTTCCATATGGTCCACCCGCAGATCCCTGTACGTGCTTCCCTGGTTGATGCCGAAGAGCATCTGTTTTTTGTTGATGGTTTCCGGAAGAGCATTCAACCGCGCCAGTTCATCCTTGCAGCGCTGCAGCCAACGGAAGGTTCTGTCGCAGGAATCTTTCACATACCTGTATTCCGCCGGGTTCTCAATACATTCGTCGAAGGCCATGGCGATAGTGGAAGCAATGTGCGACTGAATCTGTATGGATTGTTCCGGCCCCATGAAAATACATTTTCCGTCAATGTGGGACTGAAAAGAAACGCCTTCTTCTCTGATTTTCCGCAATTTTGCCAGCGAAAAAACCTGAAACCCTCCCGAATCGGTGAGTACCGGACGGTCCCAATTGAAAAATTTGTGGATTCCTCCCGCCCTGTAGATCAAATCGTCCCCCGGCCTGATATGCAGGTGGTATGTATTGGAAAGTTCCACCTGGCAGCCGATCTCCTTCAGATCCGCAGTGGACACACCCCCACGGATGGCGGCGCAGGTGCCAACGTTCATGAACACCGGCGTCTGAATCTCGCCGTGAGGCGTTTCCAACACTCCTCTTCTGGCCGTTCCTTCTTTTTTTAAAATCCTGAACATAGTTTTCTCCGTCTTCACATCCGGTTCTCCCCGGTTTTTTTCAACTTCTCCCGAAACGGTGCTCGATGCTTCCTTTAGGAATGTCAAAAGCAACCGGCCGGCCGTGCGGGCAGTAACGAATGTCCGGTAGGCGTAAAAGTTCCCTCACAAGATATTCAATATGTTCCTCCCCATCGTGTCTGGAACCTTTCATTGCCGCCTTGCAGGCGGCTTTGTACAACATTTTTTCAAAAGTCGTCTGCCGTGAAAGTTCGGCGTCCCCCTCTCCTGCCGCAAGTCCTGTGACCGTCTCGGCAAAAAGCGTAAGCGCCTGATCCTTTTCCAGCGCTCCCGGAACGCCGGTCACCGACAGAGCGTCCTCATAGTTTTCAAAGGAAAAGAGAAAGCCGATGGCGTTCAGTTCCTTTTCATACTCCATAGCGGCGGATTTTTCCGCTCTGCCCACGTGCACCGTTTCCGGCAGCAGCAGCAACTGAATGTAGCGGTTGTCGGAAGAATTCATGTTCTCCTTCATGCGCTCAAAGATCAGCCGTTCGTGGGCAGCGTGCTTGTCGATCATCATCAGTTTGTCGCCCACTTCCGCGAGAATATAGGTGTCAAACGCCACCCCCAGCAGTTTAAACGCCGGGGTTTCAGATTTTTCCGCCAGTTTTTGCTCCCGCGCTTCCCCTTCCGGCAGTGTTCCTTCGATCGCCCGAACTTTCTGTTCCCCTTCCCATTTTCCGTCAACCGTCGAAAATTCTTCTCCAGAGGCGCCCGAAAGCCGATGAATGTCCGACGGTTCGCCGTCACGCACGGTGTCTCCCGCTCCGTCTGTTCTGCCGATTCCATCGACCCCACCGGTTTTTTCAGACTTCCCGATTTGCGGGTCCCGTTGATTTTCCAAACTCTCAGGCATTGAAAACTGTATGTGTTCCGGCTCTTTTTCCGGTTCGGCGCTTGAAGGACCGTCGGTCTTTTCCCCTTTGTCAGCCTCCTTTGCAATGTCTGCGAAAACAAAAGGGAGATCGTCAAAAGGCGTCGGCAGAACGTCTCCTTTCGCCTTTGGGCATTCTTTTTCGCCGGTTTTTTGTTCAATGTCGGTTTGCTCGAAAGGACGGCCCTCCACGCGGTCGTACACCGGAACAAACCGGTTGTAGGTACCCATGGCTTTGCGGTCAATGTCCTTCTTTTCAATCTGCATTTCCGGTCTGGAAGTGTCGCAAAGCAACGCGTTGCGGCAAGCGAGGTATATGGCGTCAAAAACCGTTTTCTCAGACGAGAATTTCACTTCCAGTTTGGTGGGGTGAACGTTGACGTCCACAAGCGCCGGATGAATGACGACATTGAGTACGCAGCAAGGAAACCGCTCACTTTCCATGAAGGATGAATAGGCCTGTTCCAGCGCTGCCGTAGCGGTCCTGGATTTGACATACCGTCCGTTTATGAAGAAATTCTGATAATTTCGGTTGGCGCGCACGTTGTCAGGTCTTCCGATGTACCCGAAAACCTCCACTGCTTCGGATTTTCCGCGCACAAGAATCAATTTTCCGGCAAACTCCCTGCCCAACAGTGCGTAAATCGCGTTGTACAGTTTCCTGTCCCCGGCTGTTTGCGCGCGAACGCTTCCGTCGGAAATGAATTTAAATGAAATTTCGGGGTGAGACAGCGCGACTTTTTCCACCACCGCCGCCACGGCCATGCCCTCCGACTGATCCCTTTTCAGAAATTTCCTTCTGGCCGGAACATTGGCAAAAAGTTCCTTTACAACCATTGTGGTTCCCTTTTTGCAGCCGACGGAACTCACTTCGGTGATCCTTCCGCAGTCGCATTCCACAAGGGTGCCCTCTCCGTTCTCGGCGGTTCTCGTGCGGATGCTCATCTTTGAAACCGATGAAATGGCCGCAAGCGCCTCGCCGCGAAACCCCAGCGTCACGATACCCTCCAGATCCCTTTCGTCCTTTATCTTGCTCGTGGCATGTCGGAGGATACACAGTTCGGCGTCGTCTTTGGTCATTCCGCTTCCGTTGTCGGTGACGCGTATGTAACTCACGCCGCCCCGTCGGATCTCCGTTTCAATTTCCGTGGCCCCGGCGTCTATGGCGTTTTCCAACAGTTCCTTCACCACGGAGGCAGGTCTGTCCACCACTTCTCCCGCGGCAATCATGTTCGCCACTTTGAAATCAAGAATATTGATCGCCACTGTTCGTCCTCCTTTCCTGCGCGGCAAATTTTGCACAGATTTTTGCGCTTCTTTCAACTTAACATTTTTTTCAGTTCATACAGCAGCGTCAGACTCTCCAACGGCGTCATAGTATCCATCTGTGTGGAGCGCAATTTTTCACACACGCTGTTTTCAAGATAGTTGTATACCGACAGATTGTCGCTTTCTTTTTCCGGTTTGGGAGTTTGAACGGAATCGCTCTTTCCTTCCAGTTCCTTCAGCGCTTCCCGCGCGCGGCGGATCACCTCTGCCGGCACTCCCGCGAGTTTTGCCACTTCGATGCCGTAACTGTCGTCGGCGGCCCCGGGAAGAATTTTACGCAGAAAGACCAGATCCTCCCCCTTTTTTTTGGCGGCAATGTGGTAGTTCACAATTCCGTTTTTGCCGTCTGCCATTTCGGTGAGTTCATGGTAGTGCGTAGCAAAAAGCGTTTTAGCGCCCAGTTTTTTCCCCGCCGTGTATTCCGCCACCGCCCGGGCAATGGACATTCCGTCATAGGTGGAGGTTCCCCGTCCAATCTCATCGTATATGATCAGCGAACGTTTTGTTGCGTTTTTCAGAATGGCGGCCACCTCGTTCATCTCCAACATGAATGTAGAAGTACCCGACGCCAGATCGTCGGAGGCGCCTACCCTTGTGAACAGTTTATCGACGATTCCGATACGCGCCTCGCTTGCCGGCACGTAGGATCCCATCTGCGCCATCAGCGTGATCAGCGCCACCTGCCGCATATAGGTGGATTTTCCCGCCATATTCGGGCCGGTGATGATCATCAGCCGGTTGAACGAGGTGTCCAGAAGCGTATCGTTGGGAACGAAGGCCGCGTCCTTCATAAACCGCTCCACCACGGGATGTCTGCCCTCTTTGATCTCTATAACCTCCTCATAGGTGACCTCCGGACAGACATATCCGTTTTCGCAGGCACACTTTGCAAGGGAAAGGTAAACATCCAGTTCCGCGATTCCCGCGGCGCTCTGCCGAATTTTTTCCAGATTTCCTACCAAATCTTCACACAGTTTTTTAAAAATCTCATACTCCAGCGCCGCGTCCTTGTCGGCGGCGCCCAGAATGGTGCTTTCAAGATTTTTCAGTTCCTCCGTCACATACCGCTCGCCCGACGCCAGAGTCTGTCTGCGTATATATTCGGGCGGCAAACGCAATCCCTCGTTTGCTCCTTTGGAAATCTCTATGTAGTATCCAAAGACCCGGTTGTAGCCCACTTTCAAAGTCTTTACGCCCAACTTTTCCTTTTCGCGGTCTTCCAGTTTCTTTATGTATCCATCCGCATTTTTGATGATCTCCCGCAAGCCGTCCACCTGCGTGCTGTAGCCGTCCTTTATAAATCCCCCTTCCCGCACGGAAAAGGGCGGGTCCTCCGCTATAGCGGCGTCAAGTGTTGCCTCAAGTTCCGACAGCGGATCGATCTTTTCATACAGATCTCTCAGCGCCTCGCTCGCACATCCTTCCAACTGTGCGCGCACGGTGGGCAGAATTTTTAACGTGTCGGCGATGTTTCTCAGTTCCTTGCCGCCCGCGGTCCCGCAGAGCACCTTTGTGGTCAGCCGTTCCAGATCCCGGATTTTTGACAGCGGATCCTCCAATTCCGAACGAAGGAGAAAGTTCTCGGCAAACTCCCTCACGGCCCCCTGTCTGTAGAGAATTTTTCTTTGATTGACGAGAGGCTGTTCCACATATTGGTGGAGAAGCCGCGCGCCCATGGCGGTCTTCGTATAGTCCAGCACCCAAAGCAAACTTCCCCTTTTTTCTCTGTCACGCATGGTACGGCAGAGTTCCAGATTCCTTCTGGTGTTGTTGTCCATCGAAAGATACTGCCCCTCCCGGTAGATGCAGAGATTTTTGACACGGAAAGCGGCGGAGCGCAGAGAATCGGAAATATATCCGATGAGTCCCCCTGCCGTGAGAACGACGTCCGCATCCTCCGCGGGATATCCGGCGGGACTTCCGATGTTGGACGTGAAGGAGGGCAGGGCGACTTCGGGAACAAAAAGAGGCGTCCGGTCGTAAATCCTCGCGCCGATTTTCTCTTTTATGAAATTCACAAGCGAGGGATATTTTTCGGAAGCGACGCCAAAGATCACCTCCTTAGGGTTGTAAACGCAAAGTTCGTTCTCAATTCTCGTCTCAAAATCTTCTGCAAAGGCGGTTCCGCTGATATCCCCCGTAGAAACGTCGGCAACACAGAGCGCCATGCCGGTTTCTGAGGCATACAGAGCGGCAATATAGTTGTTCTCCTTGTCTTCCAGCATCCTGCCGTCGGTGACGGTGCCCGGAGTCACCATGCGCACCACGTCCCGTTTGACCAGGCCCTGCGCCTGCTTGGGATCCTCCATCTGCTCGCAGATCACCACTTTGTATCCTTTGGACACCAATTTCGCAATATACGTGTCGGCCGCGTGATAAGGCACGCCGCACATGGGCGCGCGTTTTTCAAGGCCGCAATCTCTTCCCGTCAGGGTGAGCTCCAATTCCTTGGACGCCGTCTGGGCGTCCTCAAAGAACATCTCGTAGAAATCTCCCAAACGATAGAAGATCAGAGCGTCGGGATATTGATTCTTAACCTCCATATATTGCTGCATCATGGGGGAGAGGGACATATCGTTCAACCATCCTTACATATTTTGCGTCACAAAGTTTCTTATTCCCTGCCGTCCCGCGATTTTGCGCTGGGCAGTTTTATACTTGGAAGTTTTCCCTTGGGGGTTTTTTCGGGTTTGCGCCTGCTCTTTCACCCGCTTGTTTTCTCTCGCGGGAGTTTTGCCAGAGTTCCCTTCAGGACTCACGAACATCCGCCGCAGGTGGAACAGTCATGGGTGCAGCCCGCTCCGGGGCCGCCGATCTGCGCCGCCATGACGGCGTGTACCTTGGAAACCAGTTTATCCAAGTCCGCCCGGGCGCTTTCGTAGGTCTTGTAAACGTCCGTGGCCAATACCTCGTCATAGATTTCGTTCAAACGCTCCTGAATGGCATCCACCAGATTCTTATCGGCATCGGCGTTTCCCGCCATAGACGCCAACGCCTTTTGCTGGACTTCAAACTCCGTAGTCAACGCGGCGATTTTTTCATTTTCTTCGTAGGCCCTGCGCGCCGCCTCCGCTCTCTTTCCCTCGTCGCTGTCTTTGATCGCGACGCCCAACTGTTTCGCAAGTTCAAATATTTCCATATGAGTATATTCTCCTTTCCGCCATGCGGAATTCTCTTCTTTATTCCGTTTCTTTGCCGGTACAGAGTTCGCCAAAGAGCGCATAAGTTTGGGCAGAGGTGATTTTCACATCGGCGTGGTTTCCGATGAGACTTTCCGGTCCCTCAAAATGCACCAATCGGTTTTTCTCGCTTCTGCCGGTGAGTTTGCTTCGGTCGGTCTTACTGTATCCTTCCACCAGAACCTTCACGGTTTTTCCCACATAGTTCCTGTTTTTTTCGGAGGAGATCGCCGTTTGTACAGCCAAAAGCCGTTCAAAGCGTTCAGCGGAAACCTCCGGCGGAATCTGCCCGTCCATTTCGGCCGCGGGTGTTCCCCGACGTTTTGAGAAAATGAAGGAATAGATATTGTCATAGCGCACCCTTTCGATCATTCGAAGGGTTTGTTCAAAATCCTCCTCGCTCTCCCCGGGAAAGCCCACGATAATATCGGTAGTCAGGGCAATGTCCGGCATTCTTTGCCGTGCGTAATCTACGAGTTCCAGATACTTTTCGGCAGTGTAGTGTCTGTTCATCTTCTCAAGGATCCTGTCGGACCCCGACTGCAAAGGCAAGTGAAAGGCTTTTGCGATTTTTTCGTTTTCGGCCATCACGTCGATCAGTTCCTTTGTCGCGTCTTTCGGATGACTGGTCATGAACCGCAGCGTAAAATCGCCCTTTATGGCGCAAATTTTTCTAAGCAGTTCGGCAAAAGACAGCGCAGTGGGCAGATCCTTTCCGTAAGAGTTGACATTCTGTCCCAGCAGTGTGATTTCCTTGAATCCCGAACGCACATAGTTCTCCGTTTCTTTCAAAATCTCTTCAGGAACTCTGCTGCGCTCTCTGCCCCGAACATAGGGTACAACACAGTAAGAACAGAAATTGTTGCAGCCGTACATAATCGTCACCCACGCCTTGAAAGAACTCTCCGGCCGCACGGGCAGCCCTTCGGCGATGTTTCCCTCGCCGCCGTCCAGATAAAACTGCCTTTTTCCGCTCTTCAGCCGCAAATAAACGATCTCCGGCAGGCGGTGAAGCATGGAGGTGCCGAAAAGAAAATCCACGTAGGGATATTTGTGCTTGATATCCTCCTTGCGGTGTTCCTGAGAAACCATGCATCCGCAGATACCGATGAGCATCTCCTTTTTCCGTTCCTTAAGGTGTTTGAACTGTCCCGTAACAGACAGCGCCTTGAGTTCAGCATGCTCCCTGACCGCACAGGTATTGATCAGAATCAGATCCGCGATCTGCTCGTCGCTTGTGAGAATATATCCCATTTTTTCAAGCATTCCCGCCAGTTTTTCCGAGTCCGCCTCATTCTGCTGACAGCCGTACGTACGCTCCGTGGCGTACATCGTCATACCCTCGTTCAACGCGCGAACCGACTCCATGTAGTTTCGTTGTCTGTTGATTTCCTCAGGGGAAACGTAAGTCTTTTCTCTTTCCATACCGTCCCGTTTTTCCGTTTGCGGTTTCAGATTTTTCAATCCGCGAACGGTGATTTTTCGACCTTTATTTTATCATATTTTCCGGACGATTGCAAGGGATTTCCCCTCTTTTCGGAAAAAAGATGGAGCCCCGAACCCGCGGTCCGAAGCTCCGAAAAAGGGTCAGTTGTAAATCGGGTCAGCTTGTAAATTTCGCAAGATTGCTGAACATTTCTCCCATGGTATCCAGTGCCGCAGACACTTTCTTTTTCATCGGAGATTTGGGCGTGGTCATGCTCTTCACCGCCATGCCCACGGCGGTTCCCAACATCACGCCTGTCACAATGCCCGCCGTCAGGCCCATTGTTGAAGATTTGGAAGTCACACTATCAGTCCTTTCTGCGGCGTTTTGCCGATTTGAAAAGCGCGTGCTTTCTTTTTGAGCGACAGTCCGCGCCTTTCAACGGTAGTGTGTCCGTTTTACAACCGAAAACACATGGAAATGCCTTCAAAAACTTCCGCTTTTCGCCTTATCGCCGCACGCGTCTCCTTGACGATCTTCTTTTGCCGACGGTTCTTCCCGTTTTTCTTTTTTTGAAGAGCAAACAAATCAAAACCGGCAAAAGCGCCTGAAAGCCGAGAATCAAAAGGATGAACCAAACGCTTTTTCCTCCCCCGCCGGGGAAAAAGGAAAGAAGCACCGTGCTTAACGCCGTAAATCCTCCGCCCAAAAGTGCCGCAGGAATGTTGTTCTGCGCTTTTGAAAAGGCCGCCACTGCTCCGCAGAGAACCGCCGACAGAACCGCAGAAAGACATGCAATCGCAGCCGACATTTTCACGGGATCGTCGTTTTTCCGCAGAAAGAACCCTGCGGCAAACAAAAGAAGAATCGCCGCGATCTGACCCGTCAAAGCGGAAATCGCGGCAATTTTGACTGTTTTCATAAACTCACCGCCTTTAGACTTTTTTACAATCCTATGCGGTAAAATTTTCGTTTATGCAGCATACGGCAAGACAACGGTCACTGCGCGTCCTCTGCCTTTACGTCCACCTGTTTGACCGCAGATTTGAGAATGCGAATCTTGGTTCCGTCCCTGCTCGTCTCGATTACACAGGTTTCCTCTTTGATACGCACGATGCGGCCGATGATTCCGCCGATGGTGGTGATCTCATCTCCTACCGCCAACTCGTCGAGCATCTTTGCCTGCTGCCGTTCCTGCTTTTTTTGGGAGCGGTGCATGAAATAGAACATCACGCCCACCACGCCCAACATCACCAACATCATCACGGTCTGGCCGCCCTGACTTTGAAGAAAATCCGCCATTGTTTTCTACCGTTCCTTTCCTTGCAGGGTACGCCCTTTTTTCGCAATGCGTCCTTTATCTCGGCGCTCCCCGATCTTACAGTTTCATCTTTTCTGGCATTCAGTCGTTTTTTCAACTTGACGCCTGCCATTATACAGGACTTTTTCTCTTTTTTCAAGTCCTTTTTATGAATTCGGCAAAGCCTTCGGAAAAAATTTCCCGAAGACGCCGCCGCAGATTTTCGTCAAGTCCGGTACCGATTGACGCGTCTATCGCCAGACTGCCTTTTCTTCCATCGCCGCTTTCTTTCCTGCTCTACAGTTTCTCTGCTCTTCCTTTGCTCATTCGGTTTCACGCGTCATTCCCCGTCGCGTGAATTTTTCAGCAGTTTATCGTACCACCGCGTATCCAAAGAAAGGTTATATGTCCGCGGTCTGTGGGACAAAAAGTAATCGCTTTGCAGAATGGCGCATCTGCCGATATCCCTGAATCTGCCCTTGACGTACATCATCTCCCTTGAAACCCCCTCAAAGGTCATGCCGCACTTTTCCATCACCCGGACGCTGCCTGTATTGCCCGTCATGTACAACGCCTCTATGCGGTTGAGTTTCAATACGTTGAACCCGAAAGAGAGCAGTTCACTTGCGATTTCGGTGCCGTATCCCTTGCCCCAGAACGCGGGATTGAGCACGTAGCCAATCTGCCCTGAACGGTTTTTTTCGTCCACCAAAGTATACCCGCCGGTGCCGATCATCTTGTTTTCATTTTTCAAAACCACCGCCCAGTCATAGAATTTTCCCTGTTTGTACAGTTCTCTGACGTAGGTGAGGTAGGAGCGGGTATACGCCAAACTTTCGTGTGTCGGCCAAAGCAGGTATCGCACCGTTTCCTCGTTTGAGGAATACTCGTACATATCCTCTGCGTCCCCTCGCTCCATAGCACGGAACAGCAGTCTTTCGGTTTCAATGCGCGGCGGATTTAAAAATATCCGTTTGACAGAATTCTCGGCCTTCATACCGCCTCCAGATTTTTCAGAATTCAAAATTCAGGGTTGACGCCGTCGGTCCCCGCCGAAGCGCGTACCGATTATACCACCGTTTTTTTCTCTTTTCAAGTGTCTTTCGCTCTTTGATTGACATTTCGGATTTTTTCTGATATACTGATACTCGCATAGGGCGATTCGGCTCCTTCCCTGAAATTTCGTTCTTCCTTCTTTTCCCCAAATTCCCGCAACGCGCCGTGCCGCAGGCTCCGATTTTTCCCGGCTCTTTGAAGCAGCCGCGCAAATCGCGCTCCAGATCCTGGTGTGCGTCTGTTTGCATCTTTCGCGGGCTTTTTTGGTTTTCCGGGCTTTCTGGGTTTCCCGGGTTTTCTGGATTTTTGGGGTTACAGGTCTTTTTGATGTGCGCTTTGGGAAAAACCGCGGGTTCAAAGAGGAAGAATGCCGGGAATCGTGAATGATCGTGAATACGGATACAAAACCGCAAAGATCTTATAAAAACCTTGATTGCGAGGAATACTGTATGGCGCTGATGGAAATGCACTTTTTTTCTGAAACTCTCGGAAGAGAAGTTTGTGCAAACGCTCTCATTCCCAAAAAAGAGGGCGAATACAAGACGCTTTTTTTACTGCACGGTCTATCGGATGATCACACCGCGTGGCTTCGGTATACCGCCATTGAACTTTACGCCAACGCCGGCGGGTTTGCTGTGGTCATGCCCAACGCCGACAGAAGTTTCTACACCGATATGGCAAGAGGCGACCGTTTTTTTGAGTACGTCACAAACGAACTGCCCTCCGTCATGCGCTCTTTTTTCAAAGGCATGAGCGCGGCGCGGGAAAAAAATTTCATCGCGGGGCTTTCCATGGGCGGATACGGCGCGTTCAAGGCGGCGCTGACTTATCCGGAACGGTATGCCGCCGCCTGCTCGCTTTCCGGAGCGCTGGATCTTCCCTTCGTCATTCGTGAATACGGCCTTGAAACCCGCGATTTCTTTGAGAATATTTTCGGCGATCCGGACGCCGTCGAGGGAAGCCCCCACGATCTTCTCCATCTGCTGGAAAAGGCGGCGGCAGAACAAAAGAACCTGCCGCAGTTGTTTCTCAGCTGCGGAAGTGAGGATCGGATTCTCCCCTGCTCCAGACGGTTCAAAGAAAAAGCCGAAACTCTGGGCGTGCATGTGGGTTATACAGAGGCTCCCGGAAACCACAACTGGATATTCTGGAACCGTCACATTCGAGACTTTACAGACCTTCTCTCCCAGATGAACGGGTAAAATTTTTCCAAGGCGCCCACCGCTCCGACTTTTTCTTGACTTTTTGCGAAAAGCAGTGTATAGTATTTTGTACTGTATACAATATACGATATACAGTGTATCTGCTGCGGAAACTCCGACGGCCGACTCCCCGTTTTGCAAAACCGTTCGATATACAACCCGCGATTGGAATTTATAGGAAAGGAACCTGGTCTATGAAAAAATATTTTCCCGGTTTGAAATGTCTTCACACCTTGAAAAGCGCGATCTCCCTCCTACTCGCGGCGACCGCGATCCTTCTGTGCGGTTGTTCCGCGCCCAGCGCAATCATGCGCAACCCACCCAATCCCACCGAAAATCCTCAGAAGCCCGATACGGCGCGTCTGGAACTCAATGTGAGCAGCATAACCATCGGACAAAACGACGCTTTCGTGCTCATTGCTACGGTCGTCCCTTTGCCGGAGTACCTGCCCGCTTTCACATACAGTTCCTCCGATGAATCGGTGGCGACCGTCAGCGATGACGGAGTGGTCACCGCTGTCGCTCCGGGCGAATGCACTGTGGCAGTCACCACCGGAAAAGTGGATATGTTGGCCACCTGTGCCGTGCGTGTGGTGGAGGGCGACATGCCCAGCCCCCCCTCGCCCACCCCC